>NZ_JBFULC010000003.1:0-142284 GCF_056400525.1 Stenotrophomonas sp. P5_A9 | reverse complement strand
CGTGAGGCGTATAGGGCAGGGGCTGCAGCAATGGCAGCGAGATCTTCCTGATATGAAGAGTTTCAAATTTGATGAGGTATTCCGCTACACTCCTCAAATCAATGATCTCATGGCTCACATCGATAGTTTTGCGCCTGCTGCTGAGCTTGCGGAGGATTGGCCTCATTACCATCAGCGAAGCGCGATGCCTTCAGGTGCCAAGCCAAGTCTGACGGTGGTTAAGACGCTCAAGGATCAATATGAGGCTGTTTTTCCACTAGCATCGAGAAGCGCAAAGAGACGAAAAAGCGGAAGGTCTGTGGCAGTCCTTTGTTGCGATTACAACAGCTTCCAGACCTATATGAGGGCAGGGGCGTATCGCGATCTATTTGTCCCTGTCGCTGCGAGAGAAGACATCGGTACGATACCTAGTAAGGGTGTCCGCTTCGTCTTTTCAATGCCAGAGTTTGTTGCCGGGCTGCAGTTTGATGAAGTCTATCTGCTTGATGTCAGTAGCCTGGTCCTGTTTGCTGAGGACGGGGCAGGGGCTATGGACAAAAGGCGTGGGTTGGCCACGCTTTATCTTGGCGGAAGTCGCGCCATGACAAGACTTCACATTTACTCTGTTTCGGACGCCGGTGGTGTCCCCACGTTGATGAAGAGAGCTCTTGAGCTCGGGATCTGTGAGGAGGCGTAGTTGTTTTCTCCCATGAGGCCGCCTCACTAGGTGGGGCGGCTTTGACCTGAGAGTCGGCGCCGATTGCCCTGGGTTCTGAGGACGCTACGAGCTATAAGGTATGGCTTGTCTGTTCTGGCTGCTGGAGCAGTGCACGGGCCGCAACGGTGGCTTATAAGGGGCTTACGGTTAGCGAAGTAGCTCTAACCTGTATCCCGTACAATCGCCCGGGCAATGGACAGTCAGGTCGGAGCGCGACATCTGGTTGGCATTGGTTCATGCCGGTCCGCTCGGCCGGAGTCGGACTTATGCAATCAGTTGTTTGTCGCTTAGATCGCTCGCCGGAGTCAGTCGGCTGGGTTCGTAATGCGTAGGTCGTAGGTTCGATTCCTATTTCCGGCACCAGATACAGCAAAAAGCCCCGGCCTGGTCGGGGCTTTTTGTTTGTGGCGACACGGTCGTTGGTAGTGCCGGCCGCTGGCCGGCAACCTCAGCTCCGCTGATGCGCCTTGGCTGACATCGCCACCACGACCGATCCGGCTTCGCTGGCGCTTAGCGCCAAGAGCGCTGCTCCCGTCAGGATGGCGTGATTGGCCTCAATCGCACCGTTGGATTCCGGGCCGATGGTTCCTGTGCTATCAATACTAGGCCTTGCTTCAAGGCTCTTTCAGGGATTGGAAGGATGCACAGGTTCGGGGGAGCTGCAGGCGGTGTGTCGACCCGCTTCAGGGGAGTTGAAGATCGAGTTCGGAAGCTGGGTGCGGTAGGCGCTTGGCTATGCTTTGTGCTGTTGCTGGGCCTCGCTGCTGTACCGACTGCAAGCGCACAAACGGTGACCTACATCCATACCGATGCCTTGGGCTCGGTAGTAGCCAAGAGCGATGCCAACGGCAACGTGATCGAGCGCATCACTTACGAGCCATATGGCGCTGTCGTAGGTGCGCCGGTTGCTGATGGCCCGGGGTATACGGGGCATGTGAGTGATGCTGCTACTGGGCTAAGCCAGATGCAGCAGCGGTATATGGATCCGCAGTTGGGGGTGTTCCTGTCCGTCGACCCGGTGACGGCGTATGAACAGCCGGTGGGGCAGTTCAATCGGTATCGGTATGCGAACGGGAATCCGTACAAGTTTAGAGATCCTGACGGACGAATTGTCGAAACCGTATGGGACGTTGCGAACATTGCGATGGGCGCGACCAGTGCCTACTCGAACTTTAGCCAAGGTAATGTGGGGGCGGGTATTGTCGACTCAATCGGTGTGGCGATTGATGCTACGGCAGCTGCAGTGCCCTTTGTTCCCGGAGGCGCTGGCGCCGCGATCAAGGCGGTCCGCACTACTGACAAGGCAGTAGATGCATTGCGGTCTGGGCGAAATACGAACAAGTTGCGACCGGACTCCAGCGCAGAAGGAGCGCATTCTGTTTTTAAGCGTGGTGAGGATGGCAACATTAGCAACACTGCGACTTACGAGCCGAATTCGAATAATCCATCCGGTTACCAAGAGGTGAAACGTGTTGATGTAACCGGTAAGGCCCACACCAATCCAGATGGAGCTACAATTGCAACGCCTCACGTAAAGGAGGCAGGACAGAAGGGCGTACGCCCGGCACTGCCAGAAGAACTGCCTAAGCTTAAATGAGATCATCTATGAACACCGCTATCTCGTTGTTGCAAAAATGGTATGCGCGGCACTGTGACGAAGATTGGGAGCATTCCTACGGTATCAAAATAGATACGCTGGATAATCCGGGGTGGATACTTACCATCGACTTGGCTGATACGGAGTTCAGTGAAGTTTCACTGCCCCGGAATCGCATTGATCGTTCAGAAGTAGATTGGATCCAGTCTGAGATCTCGCAGCAGCGCTACATTGCTTGTGGAGGCGTCTTCAACTTAGAAGAGATGGTTGTTGAATTTCTCATTTTCGCTGGTGAGCGCGGAGTCGAGAATCTCGGCGCGTCTGCCTATGACGCTGAGTCGTAGATAGTCCTGCTCGATAGTCAGGATCGACTTTCACCCCTCTGCCGTGAACACTAGATATGTTCATCACGGACGATCCGCATCCAAACACCGCCTCGCATCCTGTCCTAAGTTGGCTCTATCGCCACTTACGGACAACCCGTCCGATGTCAGCTGCCCTCACGAAGCGCATCGTTCTCACCGCTGAGCCCAAGGATCGTCCCTATGAGCTCAGAGACGCTCAGGTTCGTGGTCTGATACTTCGCGTGCAACCCTCAGGGCACAAGGCTTGGATCGTTACCTGGGCGCACGGCAAGCGTCGTACATTAGGGTCGGTAGAGCACCTGACGCTCGACCAAGCTCGAGACCAAGCCCGGCAGGCGGTAGCTGAATACGTTCAGTCTGGTTTGCCTTCACTCGCGAAGTCGAAGCCCACCAGCTGCACCCTCGAAGTGCTCCTCAACGACATTTCGAACCCTGGGCTGTAGCTGAGCTCAAGGGTGGTCGTCAGTACCCGGATCGCATCCGATCAGTGTTTCCGTGGCTGCTGCGTCGTCAGATCATCGAAATCGACATTCCCACGATGGAGCGTTGGTGGAGTGGGTGTGTGAGTGGTCCGGATGCCGTCACCAAGGCTACCGTAGCGCGCGACTTCGCTTGCCTCCGATCTGCCTTGTCCCGTGCGGTCGAGTGGAAGTGGATCGAAGCCAATCCTTTGATGGGCATGCGACGGCGATCAGCAGCAAGCCGTAAGGTAGTGCGGCTCCTGTCGCCGGACGAAGAAGCAATGCTCCGAGCTGCACTCGCAGCGCGCGATCTTGCTGGTGTAGGGGGCAGGGCGAACGCCAATGCGGCCCGACGTAAGTATCGGCAGGCGGTTCTGCCTGATTTGCCGCTGGACGGGTATGTCGATCACCTGACCCCGGTGGTCCTTACAGCCATCAATACCGGCATGCGGCGGGGTGAACTGTTGTCGATGACCTGGGCGGGCATCAACTGGGAAGCCAAGGTGTTGACCATCCGCGCCGAGAACGCCAAGTCCGGGAGGCAACGTCACATCCCTTTGAACGCCGAAGCCGTGGAAGTCCTGCGGCGTTGGACCGCTCAAGCAGGCGAGCGCCGTGCGGGCAAGGTATTCGAGGTGAGCGACATCAAGAAGGGGTGGGGCAAGCTGATCACTGACGCCCGCATTGAACAGTTCTGGTTCCATGACCTGCGGCATCACTTCGCATCGCGCTTGGTGCGGGCTGGAGTGGATCTGAAGACCGTGCGCGCGCTCTTGGGACACGCAGACACCACCATGACTCTTCGCTACGCCCACCTGGCCCCGGACACCCTGGCGGCGGCAGTTGCCAAGCTGGCCGCGTGACGCGATCAGTCAGACTGCTGCCCGGCCAAGCGCTCAAGCTCTTCTCGCATCCTCCGGCGCTCTTCGGTTGGGAGCTTCACGAAGGCCAAGATCGCGGCAGCCAGGTCATCGTCCTCAGCGAAGAGGTATGCGACAGGTATATCAAGCACGCTGGCAAGTTCTGCGGCCTTGGTGATATCCGCTTGGTTTCGCTCGCGCTCGTACCTGTTGATCAGCACGGCACCTCGGTTCTTGTCCTGAGTGCGATGACAAGGACTAATACATCCCATCTGCATGCGGTGTTGGTTGAAATTGCTTCAAGAAATCATCGCTGCTTGCCGTTGCGTGGCCTCGGATATCTCATTGTGTGTGACCGTGACCGTGACCGTGAGCTGCTGGCCAATGCCTTGGTGAAAGAGCTTTCATAGAATGGGCTAAGGTCCGATGATCAGCCTGATCAATGAGGCCTTGAGATTGAAAAGATCATTGATTCATCGGTTCCCTTCCGGATCGGCCGGACGTGTCGAGCAGCGGAAGGATCCGTGGGACTAAGCCGTCGCGTTGCTCCATGTTTGCATCTGTTTGTTTGTTCACGCCCCGCTCATATCTGATAGATTCCGCACAGCGATGTCGCGAAAGGAACGCTCCGGCAGGAGCTGACAACAGGGAGAGGGGGCTTGGGCGCCTGGAATTCTTGGTCATGCCGTGTCGGCGTGGCAGCTGTGCTGTGCATGATGCTGAGCGAGGTCGGGGCCGTTGAGCCCTATCAGGAATACAGCAAGCGGGTCGAGGCGGCCCAGACGCTGACCGCGTTGAAAAGCGAGTTGATGGGCGACAGTGTCAGCGTCTACAACGGCGCGACCGATTTCGCCGTCACCGATATCGAGTTGACCGGTTCGGGTATGCCCGTCCGCCTTACCCGCCGATTCTCGGTGGAGCTGACGCCGATTGGCCCAGGCGAGCCCCTTGCGGCGCCCAAGCTTCGGGGCATCGGCAACTGGGATCTGGATGTACCCCATATCTCAGCAACCTTCGATAGCGCGGTGCTGTGGAGGGGGCTGGATTCCACCGGGGGGCTGACCGACCAGCGTTGCTCGGTCGCAGTGGCGCCGCAGATATCCTTCAGTGGTGCAATCAGCATCTTCGACATCTTCCAGGGCTTCAGCATCCATGTCCCAGGCGAGGGCGATCGCCCCATGCTGTTGGCCGAGTCTGGCGTGCCAGTGCCCAATGACGGCGTCCCTCACCGTTGGGCCAGCCGCGAGCGCGATGCCTTCAGCTGCATTCCCATGCAGGCGGGCATGTCCGGCGAGGGCTTTGCCATGCAGACCGCCGACGGGCGTCGGTTCGAATTCAACTACGCGGTAGGACGCCCGGCGGGCACGATGCAGCAGAGCCGTGGACCGATGTATCCCCCGGTCAGGATTGCGCGCACCCGGATGTTCCTGCTTGCCACCAAGGTTACCGATCGCTTCGGGAATACGCTGAGCTATAGCTACAACGGGCAGGGCAATCCGACGGCCATCGTGGCTCAGGATCGTAATGGCGAAGTCCGCCGACTGGACCTGGCCTATCAGGGCGACCGTCTTGTCACGGCCTCCACCAACGGGCGGAACTGGACCTACAGCTACGATGGTGCGGGAAACCTGGGCGGTGTCATGCTGCCTGACGGCAGCGCATGGCAGTACACCTATGCGGGAAATCTCAAGCCGGGTTTTGACTTCTGGGATGGAGAGACCGGCATCACGTGTGCGGGCGGACCGGATGCGCTGCAGGCCAGTTATGAAGTCGTGTCCCGGCACCCGTCAGGTGCACAAGGCCGCTTCAACTTCACCAACCTTCGGCACTATCGGGCCGGTGTGCAGCGCAGCGAATGCATCAGTCGGGTGAACGGGCAGGATCTTTACTACGTCCTGCGTACGCCGAACCAGTTCGACATCATGTCGCTGGTATCGAAGGAACTGAGCGGCCCTGGCATTCCACAGCCGCTGCTATGGACCTACTCGTACACGCGTGAACGGCAGGCGTTGTGGGGCGGCGGTCAGCCGGTTGCCTATCCGTGCCAGAGCTGCCCGACCACCAAGGCAAACACGATCAACAAGCCCGACGGCTCCCGGGTCGTCTATGACTATGGATTCCTCTATGCCTGGAACGATGGGCAGTTGATGGGCTCCAGAACGTACGACGCCGCAGGCAATCTGCTTTCAACCACCCGTTCCGAGCTGATGACCGATGCGCAACTGGCGAGCCAGCCTTTCCATCCCAACTACGGCCTGAGGGTCGGGGGCGATGACATCGGCACGCTGAAGGTGCGTCCGATGGTCAGTACGACGGTGTCGCAGGACGGAACCACGTTCCGTGCCACCACAAATAGTTTCGATGCCTACGCTCGGCCGACAAGCGCCACCCGCGCAAGTCCGTGGCACTCCCGCACCGACACGACGCAGTACAGCGACGATACAACCCGCTGGTTGCTTGGTCAGGTGAGTGCGGTAACCAATGCAGACACCGGTGCGGTGGTATCGCAGACGACGTTTGATGGCAACGCGATGCCCTCGCAGTCGTGGTCGTTCGGCAAGCTGCAGCAGTCGCTCACCTATCATGCTGATGGCACAATAGCGACCGTCAAGGATGGCAACGGCAATACCACCACGTTGGGCGCTTGGAAGCGCGGCAATCCGCAATCGATCACCTGGGCGGATGGGCAGGGTCTTGCCGCCAGCGTCGACGACAATGGCTGGATCACCTCGATCACCGATGAGAACGGCTTCGCCACCCAGTATGGCTATGACGCGATGGGGCGAGTCTCCAGCATCACGTATCCGGCAGCCGACTCTGTGGCCTGGAATGTCACCACGCAGGCATTCGCCCAGGTAGGCGCCGACGAGTACGGGATTGGGCCGGGCCATTGGCGGCAGGTGGTGGCGACCGGCAACGCTCGAAAGGAAACCTTCCTTGACGCACTCTGGCGACCGCTCGTCACCCGTGAGTACGATGCGGCCGATGTCGCGGCAACGCAGCGATTCCAGCGCTTTGCCTACGATGAAGAAGGCCGGCAGGTGTTCGCGTCCTATTCCGGGACGACCGACACGCTCACTACGGGCACGTGGAGCGACTACGACGCTCTGGGTCGGGCTACCTCGGTGTCGCAGGACAGCGAACTTGGCTTGCTGAGCACAGTCACGCAGTACCTGCCCAACGGCCAGACACGGACGACAAACCCGCGGGGCCAGGCGACGGTGAGCGGCTATCAGGTCTTTGACCAGCCCGGATACGACGTCCCGGTCTGGATCGACCATCCAGAGGGCGCCTATACCGATATCGCCCGGGACGTGTTTGGAAAGCCCACCTCGATTCGGCGAAGAAACGCAGACGGAACACTTTCTGTCACGCGCAGCTACGTCTATGACGGTCATCAGCAACTGTGCAAATCCGTCGAACCGGAGACCGGCGCCACGGCGACCGGGTATGACGGCGCCGGCAACGTCATCTGGACGGCGTCGGGACTTGCATTGGCCAGTACGGCCAACTGCGACGTCCAGGCTGCGCTTGATTCAGGACGGCGCGTGGACCGAACCTACGACGCGCGCAATCGGCTCAAGACGCTGTCTTTTCCCGACGGCAACGGCAACCAGACCTGGAGCTACTTCAACGATGGCAGGCCTTCGCAGGTTGTGACCAGCAACGATGCGGGCGCCAGCCAGGCGATCAATACCTATGCCTACAATCGCAGGCGTCTGCTGGTTGGGGAAACGGCGGAGCAGGCGGGAGTGGTCAACTGGTCACTCGGCTATGGGTACGACGCCAACGGCGCGCTGGCCAGCGTCGTGTATCCAAGCGGGATGAGCATTGACTATGGTCCGAACGCGCTGGGGCAGCCAACGCGAGCGGCAGGTTACGCCAGCGGTGTGTCGTATTACCCCAATGGCGGAATGCGGCAGTTCACTTATGGCAATGGGATCGTGCATACCATGACGCAGAGCAGCCGCCAGCTTCCTGCTCGTGTCGTCGATGGTGGCGTGCTTGATAACGCCTATGCGTATGATGCCGTCGGCAACGTGTCCCGGATCGACGACGCACTCGATGCCAGCCGCACCCGATCCATGCAGTATGACGGGCTCGACCGCCTTACCCAGACCATCTCCCCGGCATTTGGCGGCGATGGCGTGATGCGTTATAGCTACGATGTGCTCGACAATCTGCGCGGCGCGAAGCTGCTCGGGGTCAAAGAGCATAACTACTGGTATGACAGCAACAATCGCCTGACCAACGTCCAGAGCAACGCCGGTGCTACCACGATCGGCCTGAGCTACGGGGTGCAGGGCAACCTCAGCAACCGCAACGGACAGGCATTCAACTTCGACTACGGAAACCGGTTGCGTGGTGCGGTAGGCATCGAGTCTTACCGGTATGACGCGCATGGTCGTCGCATTGCATCCATCGATGCAGCGGGAGCCACGATCCTTTCCATGTACGGCCAGGATGGTGTCTTGCGGCGCCAGAACAATGCGCGCCAGGGCAAGAACATTGAATACGTTCACCTCAATGGAAGCCTGGTGGCCGAAGTGGCAACAATCGTTACGCCGGTGGCCCCTGTGTTGCAGGCGCCAGCGTTCAGTAATTCCGGTAGCTACGCGGTGAGCTGGAACGCAGTGGATGCGGCGACCGCTTATGAGTTGCAGGAGCAGGTCAATGCGGGAGGCTGGAGCGGTATCCAGACCGGTGCAGCGGTGAGCTGGGCAGCAAACGGAAAGACGGGCGCGACCTACAGCTATCGGGTGCGCGCCTGCATGGCTGTATCCAACTGCAGTGGCTGGAGTGCAGTCGCATCTACCGTGATGCAGCTCTCGCCTTCGGGCGTTCCCGCGCTCGCTGCGCCCGCGCAGGCCCCCAACGGTAACTACACTGTTAGTTGGTCTGCTGTCGTCGGCGCCAGCAGCTACGCGTTGGAGGAGATGGTGGGTTCGGGTAGTTGGTCCATCGTCAGTCCGACCACGACACCGAACGCCATGCAGTACGCGGGACGTCCGGCTGCCAGCTACGCTTATCGCGTCCGCGGATGCAACGCAGCCGGTTGTGGGCCGTTCTCYGCGACAGTGTCTGTGGTGGCCTTCTCGCCGCCCAGCGTTTCACCTGGCCTGTCCGCACCTGCCGTGGCATTGAACGGAAATTTTGCCGTCAGCTGGTCTTCCGTACCCGATGCCAACAAGTACAGCGTCGAGGAGAGCGCCAATGGCGCCGGTTGGGCGGTCTATAGTGAACTCGCCGCGACTGGGCTTTCGATCTCGGGCAAGCCGACCGGCAACTACAGCTATCGGGTGCGTGCCGGCAACGACGCTGGCTGGAGTGGGGTGTACTCCAACGTGGTGAGTGTGGCATCGCTTCAGCCTCCGCAGGCGACGTCTGTGAGCGCTCCTGCCTCGAGCAACACGGGCAGCTACACCGTCAGCTGGAACGCAGTAGCGTTGGCGACGGAGTACCGGCTGGAGCAGAGTGTCAACAGCGGCGGCTGGGGTGAGGTCCAGCGCGAGGGCGCCACGTCGCGCACGGTGAGCGGGCAATTGGACGCCAACTACGGTTATCGTGTCCTCGCGTGTAACGCTGCAGGCTGTAGTGGGTATTCCAACACTGCGTCCACTGTGGTTACGCTGCCGCCTGCGACGCCTAGGATTACGTCGAATACCAAGTTCCAGTCGGCCAAGCCACCGATACGGATCAATTGCTCTGTGTGGTGGACGCCGGTGGCGGGAGCTACCACGTATGAGTTGCTAAAGAATGGCATCGCAAACGTGTACAGCGGCCCGTTGACCCAGGTTGGCTCAAGCAACCAGACCTACTGCGCGGCGTCGCACCAAGTGAGGGCTTGCAATGCCGCAGGCTGCTCGCCTTGGTCGAATCCCCCTACACCGCAGGTGCTGACTATTGGAGAGATCGATGGCTGACCTTGTCCGCGCAATTGCCCTGAGGAAGGTGGTGGACGGCATATCTCGATGCTCTGCAGCACTCAAGAGGGTGGCCCAAGGGCGCGGTAGGCTGCAGGGGAAGGTGTGCTGGATGCTCATGTCCAGCATGGCGGCGGTGTCCCCCGTCAGCGCTCAAGCGGTCACGTACGTCCACACCGATGCCTTGGGCTCGGTAGTAGCCAAGAGTGATGCCAACGGCAACGTGATCGAGCGCATCACTTACGAGCCTTATGGCGCTGTCGTAGGTGCTCCTGTTGCCGATGGGCCGGGGTATGCGGGGCATGTGAGTGATGCTGCAACTGGGCTAAGCCAGATGCAGCAAAGGTACATGGATCCGCAGCTGGGGGTGTTCCTCTCGGTGGATCCGGTGACACCACACGAAAATCCTGGATCATCCTTTAACCGATACACATACGCTGCAGACAATCCTTACCGGTTTAATGACCCTGACGGTCGTCAGGAGCGCGCAGCAGAGCGACACGCTGATTCGGTAGCAAGCGATCCTGCTGCGTACGACACATTTGGTCCCGCGGCGCTTGTGTTGACCTACGCGATAATTCGAGCAACGCCCGTCATTGGTCCTGCCGCCGCCTCGTTGATGACAGGCGCAATCGACTCTGCACAACAGTCTCGGGCACTACCTGCACCAACAGCAGCGGCATCAACATCTGCTTCAGTTGCCGCTCCAGCACCTGCTTCCTCTCCGAATTTTGTTGTCTCATCAAGCGGAACGGCGTTTCCTGTGCCTCCAGGCTCAACAGGGCCCTCTCCAGTGACAAATCCGGGGGGCAAGCAAACCGGTGTCGCCTTTACAGGTGGGGCGGGGGGCGCCAACCGACAAGTGGCAACCATGCGGATGATGGATCCGACGTCGCCAAAGGGAGCCAGCCCCGGATACCCGTCTGGCTACATAAAATATGAAAACGCAGGCAAGCAAGGCGTTGATCCAAACTCAGGAAAGACCTTGCCCAATTCAAAGTCGCATTTTCCAATCAAGTAGGGTGAGATACGTCACATGAATGAGTATCGATCAGAAATTTTTCAACATCTCAAGGGCAAGCATGTAACGTTGACCTTCGAGGATGAGCAGGTTCAGGTTGGAACTGATGATGGGTGGTCGCTTCATATTTATAACGAATATACGCTCTCCTGTGACGAGCGTTCGGGCCCACTGACACATACGTCGCTCCGATTGAAGTTGGTCGATTGCCTGGTCGATGACATCAAAATGACCATGATGTTCTCGGGCGATAAATTTCTCACCGTCGACTTGACAGAAGATGGGTACTCCGGTCCAGAAGCCATGCAACTGAATGGACCCGACGGTAGCATCGTTATCTGGAGCTGAGCCTGCCTGTTCGTGTAATGATGAATAGCGCAAGTCCAAAGATAATGCGATGACAAGGACTAACACATCCCATCTGCATGCGGTGTTGGTTGAAATTGCTTCAAGAAATCATCGCAACTTGCCCGTGCATGGCCTCGGACATCTCATTGACCGTGACCGTAGATGCAACAAAAAGCCCCGACCAAGGCCGGGGCTTTTCGTTTGTGGGAAAGGTTGCCTCCGCTCCAGCTGCGGATGTGCGCTCGGGGTAGTGCGAGGCGATGGTCTGATACCCTGCGCAGCGATTCCGGTCCACCCGTCCGGAAGCAGCGCGGGATCTGCGACAGCCATCACCACGATCATGCCCTTCACCAGTGCCTCGCGGTCCGGCATGTTGGATGGCGAGGACGCGTCGGCCATCAGGCGCAGCGCATCCAGGCGGCGCTGCTGAAGCTGCAACGGGGTTTCGGCGGTCGGGGCATCGGCTGCGCAGGCCAGCGCAGAAGAGGTAAACAGGGCGGCGGCCAAGCACAAGCGGCGTACCAGCGGGCAGACAACATCCCTGTTGCGTCCTTCGAGGTGGGGCCCGGATGGCCTGAGTGTAGCGGCGGTCCCGGGGCAAGCAACAGGGGCGGGCATCCAGCGCTTACGCCGTACCGGATCCGCCATCCGCACCCGGTTGCGGCCCTCGGTCGTGGCTTGGTAACGCGCTTCATCGGCGCGCGCTACGAGCTCCTCCAGGAGCGGTTGATCCCCGCCGGGGAGTGCCTCGCCAATGGCCGCGCCCACGCTGATCGAGACGGCGATACGCGTGCCGCCCACCGTGATGGGATCGGCGGCAATCGCACTGCGCAGTCGCTCGACCGCTACAGGAACTTCGTTGATGACCGGCGCCGACAGCAACGCGATGAACTGCGCGCCGCCAAATCGGGCGAACAGGTCCCGGTCACGCAGCGCCTCGCGGCATCGCATTGCCAGTGGAGGCCACCGCGTTCCGGCTGCCGTCCGCGATCGGCACCCTTGGGGCCGCAGCCGGCGAGGTCGAAGGAGACCACGTCGAAGCGCGCCCCCGAACCACGGTCGCACTGCCGTCCACGCCGTCTGCTCGGTGCCGAAGCCGTGGGAAAGCACCGCAATCGGTTTACCCTGGCCGCTGCGACGGCCGCACCTCTCAAAAGTGCCCACGTACTTCTGCCAATGGCGTTGCTGAAGTGGCGAATACCAGGGCACGATGGCGGGCGGGTCTGTCGCGGGCAGCGCTGGGGCGTCATGCGCTGTCCAAGCGCATGACCGCGGCCTGGGCATGCGTGCTGCCTTGCCCCCGACAGTGCCTGTTATCCCTGTCCGAACCGGACGCCACGGCAGTATCCGCCGAACAGAAGCTGCCTCAGATAGCCGCCGACTGCACCGGCCAGGAGGCCTGCCAGTACACGCCGTGCAGGCGTGATACCCCGCCGCACCAGAGCTGCCAGCCAGGGAAGCGCCGCCAGCGCCTGGGCCCCGACCAGCAAGGCCAGCACATCCAGACCAACGGCATCGACCACCGGCAGCAGGGGTAACAGCAACGGATTACACGCTACCAGCAGGACGATCGCCGTGGTGATGGCAAACAGGACACGCCGGCCCCCAGGGGTGGCACACCAACGCAATAGTCGAGACGTCAGGCTCAAGGAAGTTGCTCCAGTCGTTGGCCGCATTGTAGCGAGGTCGCCAGAGCGGCAGGTTTGCATGACCACCGGATGCGCGCGATCCTGTCACGCGTTACCGCGTAAGGTGCCTGGAAGGCCGCGCCGCGCGCTTCTCCCGCAGAGGATGCTTCATGAAGATCGCCGTATTCAGCGCCCGTCCCTACGACCGCCGCTTCCTGGACGAGGCCAATCAACATGCCGATGCCGCGCAATCGTTTGAATTCCTCTATTTCGACGCCTCCCTGGACATCCACACGGCCGCGCTGGCGCAGGACTGCGAGGCCGTCTGTGTCTTCGTCAACGACCGCCTGGACGCGGCGGTGCTGGATGCGCTGCACGCGCTGGGCGTGCGCGCGATCCTGCTGCGCTGCGCCGGCTTCAACAATGTCGACCTCGCCACGGCAGCCGAACTGGGCTTCTTCGTAGCGCGCGTCCCGGCCTATTCGCCCGAGGCGGTGGCCGAACATGCGCTGGCGCTGGTGATGACGCTCAACCGTCAGACCCACCGCGCCTACAACCGGGTCCGCGAAGGCAACTTCATGCTCGATGGTCTTCTGGGCCGCACGCTGTACGGCAAGACCGTGGGCATCGTTGGCACCGGCAAGATCGGCCTGGCCACCGCGCGCATCTTCAAGGGCATGGGGTGCACGGTGCTGGGCCATGATCCGTACCCGTCGACCGCCTTCGCATCGATCGGCACCTTCGTGCCGATCGATGAACTACTGGCTCGCGCGGACATCGTCTCGCTGCATTGCCCGCTTACCCCGGAAACCCATCACCTGATCAACGATGCGTCGCTGGCCGGGATGAAGGCCGGTGCGATGCTGGTGAACACCTCGCGTGGCGGCCTGGTGGATACCCAGGCGGTGATACGTGCGCTGAAGTCGCGCCACCTTGGCCACCTCGCCATCGACGTGTACGAACAGGAGAGCGTGCTGTTCTTCCAAGACCGGTCGGGTGAGATCATCGACGATGACACGTTCCAGCGGCTGATGACGTTCCCGAATGTGCTGGTCACCGGGCACCAGGGATTCTTCACAATGGAGGCGTTGCAGGAGATTTCCGGGATCACGCTGCGCAACCTCGGTGATTTCGCCGCGGGAAGCCCCTGTCCCAACCTCGTTACCGCCGCCTGACCCCGTTCGCCGCCGTTCCTCCGTCAACCCACCCAGCAGGGACTGACCATGTGGCCCCAGAACTACGACCCGCTCGGTAACGCGAATCTCTCGGCGCTGCTGGCTGCGCTGCCGGTGCTGGTATTCCTGCTGGCGTTGACCGTGCTGCGGCTGAAGGGACTCACCGCCGCGTTGCTGGCGGTGCTGGTGTCGGCCGTGGTATCGGCCTGGGTATTCGGCATGCCGCTGGGCAGCATCGGTGGCGCGGCGCTGCTGGGCATCGCCAACGGCCTGTTCCCGATCAGCTTCATCGTGCTGATGGCGGTGTGGTTGTACAAGCTGGCCATCCGCAGCGGCAAGTTCGAGGTGATCCGCGGCAGCATCGCCACCATCTCCGACGACCAGCGCATCCAGGTGCTGCTGATCGCGTTCTGCTTCGGCGGCTTCCTGGAAGGCGCGGCAGGTTTCGGTGTGCCCATCGCGATTTGCGCGGCGCTGCTGGTGGAACTCGGCTTCCGCCCGCTCAAGGCAGCCATGCTCTGTCTGGTGGCCAACGGCGCGGCAGGGGCCTACGGCGCCATTGGCATCCCGGTGCTGGTGGGTGCGCAGCAGGGCGGGGTGGCGCTGGGCGACATGTCGCTCATGCTGATCCCGCTGGTACAGGTCTGCGCCCTKCTGCTCCCGGCGCTGCTGGTGATGATGCTGGACGGCTGGCGCGGTGTGCGCGAAACCTGGCCGGTGCTGTTGGTGGTCGGCGTGGTCTTCAGCGGCACGCAGACGCTGGTGCTGCATTTGTTGGGGCCCGAGCTGGTGGACATCATCGGGCCGCTCGCGGCAATGGGCAGCCTGGCCGCGTTCATGCAGGTCTGGCGCCCGAAACGGATCTACCGCGAAGCCAACGCGCCGCCGGTCTCCAGCCGGCGCTGGTCGCTCCGGGAGGTACTGCTGGCGTGGTCGCCTTTCTACATCCTCACCGCCACCATCCTGGTCTGGAGTCTGCCCGCGTTCAAGGTGCTGTTCGCGGCGGATGGCGTGCTCGGCACAACGGTGCTGCACCTGCCCATCGGCCTGCTCGACCAGCGCGTGCAGGAGCTGCCGCCACTGGTCGCCAGTGCACGCGCACTGCCGGCAGTCTGGACTGTGGGGTGGCTCAACGCCTCCGGTACGGCGATCCTGATCGCGGCGCTGCTTACCGTCTTGCTGTCGCCCAAGCTGAGCGTGCGTTCGGCCAGCGAGGAGCTGGCGCAGTCCGGCCGGGAGATGTGGAAGCCGCTTGCGACGGTGGCCCTGGTGATGGCCGTGGCCTACATCACCAACTATTCCGGCGCGTCGTCCACGATCGGTTTGGCACTGGCCCAGGCCGGCGGCTTGTTCCCGGTGGTGGCGCCGGTGATCGGCTGGCTGGGAGTCTTCATCACCGGATCGGTGGTCAACAGCAACACCTTGTTCGCCCATCTGCAGGCGGTTACGGCCACGCAGATCGGCGTCTCCCCCGCGCTGCTGGTAGCGGCCAATACCGCCGGCGGGGTGATGGCCAAGCTGGTGTCGCCGCAATCGATCGCCATTGCCGCCGCTGCGGTGAAGCTGGTCGGCCAGGAGTCGGCGATCATGCGCACGACGTTGGCGATCAGTTTGGCCCTGCTGGGCTATGTGTGCGCGTGCACGCTGTTGTTGTCGGTGCTGCTGCACTGAGTGCCGCTGCGTAACGGCCTGTCGGGTCACTTCCGTCAAGCAGGCTTGGTATGCGCAGACCGCTCGCGTAAGATCCGCCCCGGCTTGCCCGCGCAATCGCGGCTGCGCCCGGTTCCCGCCCCTCAAGCGGTGGCACCGGGCGGTCAGACCACACGGCCATTCGACTTCCAGACCTGCTCCATCGCGCACCCCAACCGGTCGCGCGGTGGCGGCACCGTGGTGGCGGTTGGCTGAACGGCATCGGTACGCAAGCGGGAGGCGCGCTAAAGCATCTGATCCGCCTGCCGATACGGCGGGCGAGCGTCGAACCGCTGGGCGATGCAGGCCCCGGTGCCGTGGTGCGGCACTGCGACGGTCGACACATACATGCTCCGGAAGCGGGTTCCGCGCAATGCGCGGGGCGTCGCCGGCGCTTCAACGTACGAATGGATGCAACGACAGGGATGATTGGGATGGGGCGTGGACGCCGGCGTGGGTGGGTTCTTCTGTTTGCAGGCATGACCGCGCAGGCATCGGCACAACAGGTGGCCGAGGCCGGTGCGCAGGAACTGCTGCGCCAGCAGGAGCGTGAGCGCGCGTTGCGCGAACAGCAGGAGGCGCGGCCGGACGTTCGTCTGGAACGAACGGCCACCGATGCGATCGAGCGCCTGCCCACGCGCGAGGCCCCGTGCTTCCGTATCGATCGGATCGTGCTCGACGGCGAAGACGCCGCGCAGTTCCAGTGGGCGCTGCGCGCGACCGATCCGGGCGGCGATCCGGCGATCGGCCGCTGCCTGGGTACCGAAGGCATCAACCTGGTGATGAAGCGCATCCAGAACGCGATCATCGCCCGTGGCTACGTCACCACACGCGTGCTGTCGGCACCGCAGGATCTCACTGGTGGCACGCTGGTGCTTTCGGTGCTGCCGGGGCGCTTCCGCACGGCCGTGTTCGTCGATCCCGCCAAGGCGCGGACCACGATCGGCAATGCGTTGCCACTGCACGGTGGCCAGATCCTGAACCTGCGTGGCATCGAGCAGGGCCTGGAAAATTTCCAGCGCGTGCCGACCGTGACCGCCGATATCCGCATCGCGCCGGCCGAGGGCGACGCCGCTGCACCGGGCCAGAGCGACCTGATGATTGCCTGGGAGCAGCGCCTGCCGGTGCGCGCCAGCGTCAGCCTGGACGATGCGGGCAGCCGCGGCACCGGCAAGCTGCAGGCCAACGGCACGGTGTCGCTGGATAACCCGCTGGGTTTGAACGAGCTGTTCTACGTCAGCGTGGGGCGCGGGGTGTTCAACGGTGCGGGCAAGGACACCGACAGCTGGACCGCGCACTACGACGTGCCGTTCGGGTACTGGCTGTTCGGCGCGACGGCCAGCGGCTACGACTACCGCCAGACCGTGCTCGGCGCATACGAAAGCTACGACTACAGTGGCGAGAGCCGCAACGCCGAAGTCCGCGTGGATCGCCTGCTGTTCCGCAATGCCACCGTCAAGCTGAGCATGTACGGACGCGGCTGGTGGCGCGAGTCGCGCAATGCCATCGACGACACCGAGATCGAGGTGCAGCGACGGCGCACCGCCGGCTGGGAAATCGGCCTGGGCCACAAGCACTTCCTGGGGACGGCGACGCTGGATGCGAACGTGGCCTACCGGCGCGGTACCGGCGCCTTCGATGCGCTGCGTTCGCCAGAAGAGAACGCCTGGGCCTTCGATCCCGGCCTTCCGTTGGAAGGGACCTCGCGGATGAAACTGATCGTGGCCGATGCCCAGCTCAGCGTGCCGTTCCAGTGGGGCAAGCAGCGCCTGCGCTACACCGCCGCCTGGCGCGCGCAGTGGAACCGCACCCCGTTGTCGCCGCAGGACCGCTTCTCCATCGGCGGGCGTTACAGCGTGCGCGGCTTCGACGGCGAGGGTTCGCTCAGCGGTGAACGCGGGTGGACCGTGCGCAACGATCTCTCGGTCGGACTCGGCGGCGGGCAGGAGGCTTACCTGGGCATGGATTACGGACGCATCGGCGGGCCATCCACGCAATGGCAGGCCGGCGATCATCTGGCGGGCATGGCCATCGGCCTGCGTGGTGGCTGGCAACGCTTCTCGTGGGATGGCTTCATCGGTTCGCCGTTGAACAAGCCGCAGAACTACCCGACCGACTACACCACGCTGGGCTTCAGCCTGGCGTGGCGCTACTGAACCATCACAAGGACGTGTGAAATGAATCGTGTTTACCGGTTGGTGTTCAATCGTGCCCTGATGGTCTGGCAGGTGGCTTCCGAGCTTGCGGTCGGCAGCGGCGGCGGCAGTGGCGAGCGTGCGCCGGGCGAGCGCAGTGCGGCGCTGGCGCCGTTGGGGTTTGCGCTGATGTGCGCATTGGGCTGGGTCAGCCTGGTGCCGGTCGCGCAGGCGCAGGCCGGGCGAATCGTGTCCGATCCCACTGCGCCGGGTAACGAACGCCCGACCGTGCTGGCCGGGCCGAACGGCGTGCCCATGGTCAATATCACCACGCCGTCCGCCGGCGGGGTATCGCGCAACCGCTATGCGCAGTTCGATGTCGGCCCGGAAGGGGCCATCCTCAACAATGCGCGCGGGCAGACCCAGACCCAGCTCGGTGGTTGGGTGCAGGGCAATCCGTGGTTGGCCACCGGCAGCGCCAAGGTCATCCTCAACGAAGTCAACGGGCCGGCCAGCCGCCTCAATGGCTACATTGAAGTGGCCGGCCAACGCGCTGAAGTGGTCATCGCCAACCCGGCCGGCATCCAGGTCAACGGGGGTGGCTTCCTCAATGCCAGCCGGGTGACGCTCACCACCGGCACGCCGGTGTTCAAGGGCGGCGCGCTGGATGGCTACCGGGTCACGGGCGGGACGATCGACATCAGCGGCGACGGGCTGGATACCAGCCGCGTGGATTACACCGATCTGATCACCCGCTCGCTGCAGGTCAACGCCGGCATCTGGGCCAACCAGCTGCGTGCCAGCCTCGGCAACCAGCAGGTGGGCGTGGATGCCATCAGCGTGGCGGCGGCGGCCGCAACCGAAGACGCCCCGACGTTTGCATTGGACGTAGGCGCGTTGGGCGGCATGTTCGCCAACAAGATCTGGCTGGTCGGCAACGAGCATGGCGTCGGTGTGCGCAACGCCGGCACCATCGGCGCGCAGGCCGGCGAACTGGTGGTCACCGTCGATGGTCGGCTGGAGAACACCGGCGCGCTGCAGTCGAGTCAGGACGTGCGCCTGGATGTCGCGCAGGACCTGCGCAACGCCGGTACGATCGCCGCCGCCCGCGAGCTGACGGTGCAGGCGGCCGGCCAGCTCGACAATAGCGGCGGCACGCTCAATGCGCAGCGGCTGCAGGTGGCGGCCGCCACGCTGCGCAACCGCGGCGGCAGCATCGAGCAGGCCGGTGTGCAGGCGCTTGCGGTCACCGCCGGCACGCTGACCAACCGCGACGCCGGAATGATCGGCGCGCTCGACAGCGTGGCCACGGACAACAGCGGCAGCGAACCCGGCAGTGGGACCGGCAACGGCACTTCCACGCCGAGCCCCGGCGATGGCGGCACCGCGACGCCGGGCGCAGGCACCGGCAGCACGCCCGCCCCGGTCACCACGCCCACCCCGGCAGCGCCGCTGGCCGCCGGTGCAGTGAGCATCGCCGGCAGCCTGGACAACGACGGCGGCAGCATCGCCAACGGCGGTACGACCTCGCTGGTCGCGGCCAACGGGCTGGACAATGGCGGCGGCCGCATCGGCGTGTCGTCGCTGCAGGCATCCGGTGAGCTGGTCAACGATGCGGGCACCCTGCAGGTGCACGGCAATGCCAACGTGCGCGCGGGCACCTTGTCCAACCAGCAGGGCACGCTCAGCGTGGCCGGGCTGCTGGAACTGGAAGCACAGTCGCTGGACAACCGCGGCGGCGAGCTGCACCACGGCGGCACCAGTGCCGCGTCGTGGACCGTGCACGGCGAGGTGAACAACGACAAGGGCCTGCTGGTCTCCAACGCCGAGCGCCTGCTGCTCCACGTGGGCAACGTCAGCAATGCGGGCGGACGCATCGAGCATGCCGGCAAGGACAGCCTGATGTTGTACACCCAGTCGTGGACCGGTGCGGCTGGCAGCCTGCGGACAGGCGGTCGCCTGGACTGGTCGGCCGGCACCATCGACATGCACGGCGGCACGCTTAGCGCCGACCGCTTCCAGATCATCGCCTCGGCGTTGGACAACCGCGGCGGCACCCTGCTGTCGCTGGGCAACCAGGGCAGCGCGGTGCGTGCCGCGCGCCTGGACAACCGCGATGGCGGCAGCATCGCCGCCAACAGCCACCTCACGCTCGACACCCGCGTGCTCGACAACAGCAAGGGGCTGATCCAGCAGGCCGGCGATGGCACGCTGCGCATCCATGCCGATACGCTGGAGGGCAGCGAAGGTCGCTTGCTGAGCAACGGGGCGCTGAGCCTGTCCGGCGGCCAGCTCGATCTCAGCGGCGGCACCACGACCGCCCAACAGATCACGGTCGACGCCGACACCCTGCGCAACGTCGGCGGCCAGCTCACCTCGCTGGGTACCAGCGCGCTGCAGTTGAGCCTGCGCACCGCGCTGGACAACCGCAACGGCGCCGTGGCCAGCAATGCAGGGCTGCAGATCGACGCGGGTCGCATCGACAACCAGAAGGGCGCGTTGCTGGGTGCCGGCACGCACGGCAGCACAGTGCGCGTGCGTGGCGACCTGGACAACCGTGGCGGCACGCTGTCCTCCAATGGTGACCTGCAGGTGCAGGCCCAGCAGCTGCTCAACCAGGGCGGCAACGTGCTGGCAGCCGAAGGCGGGCACCTGCAGGTGACGACCCGTGGCCTGCTGGACACCTCCGGCGGTGGCCGCGTGGCCGGCACCGGTGACATGACCCTGCACGCCGGCCGCTTGGACAATACCGGCGGTGCGATCGAACACGCCGGCGATGGCAGCCTGCACATCACCGCCGACACCCTGCACGGCGCCGGCGGACGCATCCTCAGCCTGGGCGCGCTGCAGCTGGACGGTGGCGAACTGCTGCTCGGCACGGCCAGTACCACCCAGGCCGAGACCGTCAGCGTCCACGCCGACACCCTCAGCACCGCTGGCGGCACCCTCAGCGCGACCGGCAACGGCGTGCTCGACCTGCACCTCACCGGTGCCCTGGACAATCGCGGTGGCAGCATCGCGGGCAATGGCGCCATCGCGCTGCAGGCCGCCAGCGTAGCCAACCAGAAGGGCGCGCTCAGCGCGGCCGGCGACGCGACCAGTACGTGGACGGTCAGCGGCGTGCTGGACAACGCCGAGGGCGTGATCGCCAGCAATGCGGATGCATTCACGATCAATGCCGGGCACCTGATCAACACCGCCGGCACCATCAGCCATGCCGGCGACAGCGGTCTTCAACTGCACACCGATCGGCTTGATGGCAGCGCGGGCACCCTGGTCAGCAAGGGTGCCCTGACCGTGCGCGCCACCGAATTGGACCATCGCAACGCCACCCTCGGCGCCGACCGCGTGGACCTCCAGGCCACCCACCTGGACAACCGCGCGGGCCGCATCGTGGCCAGCGGCAGCGGCGCCAGCCAGATCCTCGCCGAGGAACTCGACAATGCCGGCGGCACCGTGGCCAGCAACGGCGACCTGTTGCTGCAGGCGACCACCTTCGACAACACCGCAGGCACCGTCCAGCACGCCGGTGACGGCACATTGCAGATCGACGCGCAGACCCTGCTGGGCCAGCGCGGCACCGTGCTCAGCAACGGCGCGCTGAGCGTGACCGGGCAGGGCACCGACCTGCGCGAGGCCATCACCTCCGCGCGCGCGATCAGCATCGATACCGGCACCCTGACCACCGCCGGGGGCACGCTCACCGCCACCGGGGACCAGGCCCTGCGATTGACCGTGCAGAGCACGCTGGACAACCGTGGCGGCAATATCGGCGGCAACGGTCTGCTCAACCTGTCGGCGCAGCAGTTCTTCAACCAGAAGGGGAGTGTGCAGGCGGCAGGCAGCGGCCACTCCACGCTGGATATCGCGCAGGCACTGGACAACCAGCAGGGCCGCATCCTGCTCGGCGGCAGCGGCGTGCTCAGGGCTGCCAGCCTGGACAATCGTGGCGGCACCGTGCACGCCGCCGGCAGCGGCTTGACCGTCACGGTCGACGGCCGCCTGGACAACAGCGCGCAGGGCCTGCTCTCCAGCACCGCCGCGCTGGCGCTGGATGCGGGCGCGCTCGACAACCACGGCGGCGCCGTCTTCGCAGGCACCACGTTGCAGCTGGACACCACCAGCGCGCTGGACAACGCCGGCGGCGTCATCCAGTCCACCGATGCGATGCAGCTGCGTGCCTCGGGCCTGTCCAACCAGCTGGGCAAGATCATCGGCGGCGCGGTCGACATCGACACGCGCGGCTACGCGCTGGGCAACCAGAGCGGCACCATCGGCAGCCAGACCGGCGCGCTGCAGATCCGCAGCGGTGCGCTGGACAACAGCGGCGGCCGCCTGCAGTCGCAGACCCAGCTGACCGTGGATGTCGGCGCCAACGCCCTGACCAATACTGCATCGGCCAGCAATGGCGGCATCCTCGCTGGCGGCGGCCTGCGCATCGATGGCGGCTTCCTCGACAACCGTGGCGGCGTGCTGCTGGCCCAGGGCGATGCGCTGCTGAAGCTGGCCAGCGTCGACAACAGTGGTGGCGGTGCACTGACCAGCGCCGCCGACCTGTCGCTGGAGGCATCGACGTTGAACAACGCTGCCGGCCGCGTGCAGGCCGGCCGCGATCTCGATCTCAGCCTGGGCGGCGCGCTCGACAACCAGGGCGGCGCCGTTGCCGCCGGCCAGACGCTGACGCTCAAGGCCAGCAGCGTCGACAACCGCAACACCCGCACCAGCGACAACACCCTTGGCCTGCAGGCCGGCCAGTTGCAGTTGGATGCGCAATCGTTCGACAACCGCCATGGCCAACTGCTGACCGATGCCGGCAGCCGCATCCAGCTCGGCGCGGGCCTGGACAACGCCAATGGCCTGATCTCGGCCGGCGCCAGCCTGGACATCGGCGCCGACGTGGTCAGCAACAGTGCCGGCCTGCTGCGCTCGGACGGCAACCAGAGCCTGACCGCGCGCGCGCTGACCGGCGACGGCCAGCTGCACTCCCAGCGTGATGCCACGCTGACCCTGCAGGAAGGTATGGTCCTCAATGGCGAGCTGATCTCCAACGGCACGCTCACGCTGACCACCGCGGGCGATCTGTCCAACCAGGGCATCCTGCGCGCCGGCAACCTCGACCTCAACGCGCGCAACATCGACAACATCGCCGGCGCGGAAATCACCAGCCAGGGCACCACCCACCTCGGCGCCAGCGGGCAGCTCACCAATCGCGGCTTGATCGACGGCGTGGTCACCCACCTGGAAGCGGGTACGCTCGACAACGTCGGCACGGGCCGCATCTATGGCGACCACGTGGCGATCTCCGCCGGCACCGTGCGCAACCGTGCCGAGACCGCGAACGGCGCCACCCGCGTGGCCACCGTCGCCGCGCGTGAGCGCCTGGACATGGGCGTTGGCCAACTGATCAACACCGACAAGGGGCTGATCTACAGCGGCGGCGATGCTGCCATTGGTGGAACGTTGGGGGCCGATCGCCTGGCCGCGGGCGTGGCGGGGCGCATCGACAACCTCAGTTCGGTCATTGATGTGGACGGTGATCTCACGATCAATGCCCAGGCAGTCAACAACATCCGCGAGAACGTGGTCGTCACCGAAACCACCAAGGTGGAAGCCCCGGTACGCATGGACCGGCCTTCGTGGTGGCGCAACGGCAACAATGGCACCTCCGATATCCGCAGTACCAGCCATTACAGCGCCCATGAGGTGTATTACCTCAACCCTGCCGACATTCTCGAGGACGAGCCGCATATCACGCCGGATGGGTTCACCGTACACCGTGCCGTGGTGCGACTGACAGCGCAGACCAGCGCTTACTTCTTCGGTCGTGGTGGATTGTACGCAGCGTCCGGTGAGCGTTCGCGATTGAACGTGCAGGACGGCACCGTCACCCTGTATTACGTCGGCCGTCAGGACAACCAGGTCAATCCGGACCAGGTCACCAGTGGTGCGGACGATCCGTTCACCGAGCTGAGCGCGCTCCACCCCGATTCGACACCGTTCCGCTACGTCGAGGACAACCTGACGTACTCCAGCGCCTACGGCACCTGCACCACCGACTGCGTGCAGCTGTGGACGTACAAGGACTACGATCCCGACCGGACCCTGACCGGCCCGCAGTTCTCGGGCGGAAGTTCCACCAGTGGCAACGAGCAGTACCGCATCGCCACCCGTACCGTGACCGAGGATCTGCTGGCACCGGGAGCCGGTGCGGATGCGGTCATCCGCTCAGGCGGTGCGATGCACATCGGCACCGACAGCCTCGAAAACCGCTACGGCAGCATCGCCGCAGGCGGCAACCTGCAGGTCACCGGTCTGACCGCGACGGCGAAAGTCACCAATCTGGCGCAGACGCTGCACCGGACACACGCGTTCAACAACGTCAGCCGGACCTTCGGCGGCGACACCATTACCTGGAGCAATCCGTCCATTTCCGAGGTGACCGGAAAGATCGGCGGCAGCATCACCAGTGGTGGCACGTTGAGCATCGACGTCGGTGACCTGAGCAACCTCAACCAAGGGCGCGACGCCCCCAACGTGCAGGATGGGGCGGCAATGGCCAACCTCAACGTGCAGGGGCCCAGGACGCTGGACGGGGCGGGCACAGGAGGAGCGCAGGGGCCGGGCCATGCGTCCGGCACAGAGGCCGGGCGCGCGCAGGCGCAGTCGGCTGATGCGGCAGGCAGTAGCCAGGGCGGTGCCGTGGGGGGCGTGGCCAACAATGGCGCGGTGTCTGGTGGGCGCGTGGTGGCTGCTGCCGGTGATTCCCCAGACCGCGTTGCGATGGGCGCACCGGACACCCGCGCACCCAACGCCAGCCTGTTCAACGTCAACCCCAATGGTGGCAGCTACCTTGTCGAAACCGACCCGAACTACACAGACCGAAAGACCTGGCTGAGTTCGGACTACCTGCTTGGTCAGATGGGTTACTCACCCGATGCCGTGCAGAAACGCCTGGGCGATGGCTTCTACGAACAGAAGCTGGTACGCGAGCAGATCGGTGAATTGACCGGGCGCCGCTACGTCGGCAACTTCCAGGACGATGAAACACAGTACCGGGCGCTGCTCGAAGCCGGTGCGACGGTTGCCAGGGAATGGGGCCTGCGCCCCGGCGTGGCACTGACCGAAGCCCAGATGGCGCAGCTCACCAGCGACATCGTCTGGCTGGTCGAACAGACCATCACCCTGCCCGACGGCAGCACCACCACCGCGCTGGTGCCGCAGGTCTATCTACGCCTGCGCCCGGGCGACCTCAACGAGCAGGGCGCATTGCTGGCCGGCGCCAACGTCGACATCACTCTGGGCAATGGTCTGGTCAACACCGGTGAGATCGCCGGCCGCCGGCTGGTTACCATCGACGCAGGCAGCATCGAGCACCTTGGCGGCAGCATCTCCGGGCAGTACGTGGGGCTGGCATCGGGCAAGGACATTCTTATCTCCGGTGCCAGCGTCACCGCCACCGACGCGCTGTCGGTGCAGGCCGCAGGCAATGTCACCGTCGCATCCACCGTGGAAACCTTCACCGGCAAAGGTACGTCGCGGCATGAGATCACAACGCTGGATCGCGTGGCCGGCCTCTACGTAACCAATCCCGGCGGGGAAGGGGTGCTGTCGGTGGTCGCCGGTGGCGATATCAGCCTGCAGGCTGCGCAGATCCTCAATGTGGGCGCAGACGGCATCACCCAGCTGGCGGCAGGCGGCAGTCTGGATGTGGGTGCACTGGCGCTCGGGCAGCGTAGCGACGCCACCTTTGATGACCGCAACCATGTGCGCAGCAGCCAGACCACCCATGCTGTGACCACCGTGCAGGGCAGCGGCGACGTGGTGCTGGCTGCAGGCAGGGACATCAACCTTGCCGCCGCGCAGATCAAGGCGGACGGCGGCATGGCCCTGCAGGCGGGTGGTGACATCAACAGCCAGGCGCTGGTGGACAGCACCGCGCGTGATTTCAGCAATGCGGGCAAGCGCAGTTCGCTGCAGGTCACCCAGCGTGACGAGACCGTGCGAGGCAGCCAGCTGTCGGCGGGCGACAACCTGCTGCTCACTGCGGGCCGCGACGTCACTCTCACCGCAGCCCAGGTCGCCAGTGCCGAAGGCGCGGTGAGCGTGGCCGCCGGCCGTGACGTGAACCTGCTCTCGGTCAACGAAGCGCATGACTACAGCCTGGACAGCGTCGACAAGAAGAAGAAAACGCTCTCCAGCACCACCACTACCCGACACGCCGTGGGCAGCGACAGCTACGCGATGGGCACGGTCATCGAAGGCGCTGCCATCGACATCACCGCCGGCCGTGACCTCACCGCCGGCGGTGCGGTGATCGACGCGACGGACAACGTGATCCTGGGCGCCGGCAACAACGTGCTGATCACCGCTGCCGAGGACCGCCACAGTTCCGAGTCCAGCCAGAGCAGCAAGAAGAGTGGCTTCAGTGGCGGCTTCTCCAATGGCGTGGCCTCGGTGGGCTATGCCAAGTCCAGCAGCAGCGGCCAGAACGCCACGCAGGCCACTACCCAGGTCGGTTCGGCCATCGCCTCGCGCGAAGGCAACGTGCTGATCAGTGCCGGCAACCAGCTCACCCTGGCCGCCTCGGACGTTGCCGCCGGCGAGAACCTCACCCTGGTCGGCAAGGACATCGCGCTGCTGGCCAGGCAGGACACGCTGGACACGCAGAGCAGTCAGGCCAGCACGTCCAGCGGCATGTCGGTCGGCACCACCTACGACCCCACCAAGGCCTACCGCAGCGCCCGCGACTCCACCACCGACGGCATGGCCGACAGTGGGTCGACGATGGGCAAGATCACCCGCACCGGCGAAGGCGCTGCGTCCGGCGCCCGTGCAGCGACCACGTCCACCGTGATCACCGGCGGCAGCCAGCGCTCGAGCGGCAACCAGCGCGAATCCACCAGCGACGCCCGCGTCACCCAACTGGCGGCAGGCGGCGACATGACGCTGATCGCCAACGGCGGCTCCATCACCAGCCAGGGCGCGCAGCTGTCCGCCGATGGCAATGCGGTGCTGTTGGCGACCAAGGACATCGTCTTCGACGTCGCCCACAACACCGCCTCCAGCAGCAGCGACAGCCGCGGCAAGGGCTGGGGGTTCGCCAACAACACCAGCGGCCTGCCGTTCGGCACCAACAACTCGCGCAACGAAGGCGCCGGCCAGAGCGACACCATCACCGGCACCCAGCTGTCGGTCGGCGGCGGGGTGCGCATGGCCACCACCGAGGGCAACATCCGCCTGACGGCGGCCAACATCGCCGCCGAAAAGGACGTCAACATCCGTGCCGCCGGCGACCTGCTCATCCGCAGCGGCCAGGACACCGTCAGCAATGCCAACACCGCCGACAGCAAGGCGATCGGCACTGTGCAGATCTCCGATACCGAAAAATTCTCCGGCTGGCATCGCGAGCAGCACGAGGACGACAGCGCGATGGTGTCCCAGGTCGCCAGCACCATCGGCAGCCTGGGCGGCAACGTCAACCTCGGCGCAGGCGGCAAGTACACCCAGATTGCCAGCAACGTGGTGGCCGCGCAGGACGTCAACATCACCGCGGCCGAGATCGAACTGCTCACCGCCGATGAAACCGGGCACGCCTCGCAGCGCGATAAGGACCTGAAGATCGGTGTGTTTGCGCGGGTCAAATCGCCGTTCATTGATCTGATCAACAATGTGGATGCTGCGCGGCAGTCGGATGGGCGGTTGCAATCCATGCAGGGCATGGCGGCCGCAGCCAACGCCTATCAGTCGGCCAGCGCCATCGCCAGCGCGTTGGATGCAGGTGGCAGCGGGCTTCTGTTCAGCGCCGAAGCCGGCATCGGCTTCAAGACCGCCAACAGCAGCTCGGAAGGAAGCAGTGCCATCTCGCGCGGTTCCACCATCCAGGGCGGCGGTAACGTCAACCTGACCAGCACCAGTGGCGATATCCACATCGTGCAGGGCAATCTGAGCGCCGGTAACACGCTGAGCCTGGACTCGGCGCGCGATATCCTGCTCGAAGCCGGRCAGGCGCATGTGGTGGACCGCAGCAAGAGCAGCAACGCTGGCGCGGAAGTTGGCGTGGGTGTGCAGGTGGGCGCGCAGACCGGCGTCTACGTGTACGCCGAAGCCAGCGTGGGCAGCAGCAAGTCGAACTCGGACAGTCGCACCTGGCAGAACACCACGCTCACCGGCCAGAACATCTCGCTCAAGGCCGAAGGCGACACCACCTTGCGCGGTGCAACCGCGACTGCGGACCGCATCGATGTAAAGACCGGTGGCACGCTGACCATCGAGTCGCTGCAGGACGTGGCGGAGAGCATGTCCAAGAACAGCCAGGTGGGCGGCCGGGTGCAGGTGTCCATCGGCACCGCCTGGAACGTGGATGGCTACGCCAGTGCAGGCAAATCCACCGGCAGCTACCAAGGCGTGGGTCAGCAGTCCGGCCTGTTCGCTGGCGCGGGTGGCTATCACGTAGACGCAACCCACGTAAATCTTGTGGGTGGGGCCATCGCGAGTACCAACGCAGCCAACAGCGAACTGACTGCCGAAACACTGACCTTCAGTGACCTCCAGAATCACATGCAGCACAACACCGCCTCGGCCGGCATCAGCGGGGGCTATAGCGGTGCCATGGATGGCTGGACGCGGCAGCTCGACGGCGCCACGCCGAACTTCGGCCCCGGCTTGCCGATGATCGATAAGGGCGGTGACAGTAGTACCACCTATGCCACTCTGACCGAAGGCAGCATCGTTATCGGTGGCAAGCAGACCACAGCCGCCGAGCTGGGCCTGAACACGGATGCCGCTGCGGCACATCGCGCGATCGATGCACTTCCCAATGTCGAGAAGCTGCTGGCGGATCAGCAGGCTATGGCCGCGGCGATGGGTACGGTGACGGCTACCAGCAAGCAGATCGCAAACGATATCGGCGGGCAGGCGATGCGCAACCTGGAGAACGACTATGTTTCCAAGTTGAGCGACGAGGAGAAGGCGCGGTTCAAGGCGCAGAGCGCACAGGATAAAGCGTGGGAGCTGAAGACTCAGCGCGGTAGCGACTTCAACGCCGCCGAGGACCAGATGAAGAGCTGGGGCATCGGCAGCGCCAACGGCCGCGCGCTGGAAGCGGTGACCGCGCTTTTGGTGGGGGGGATGTCCGGCCAAGGCGGGGGGCAGTTGGCTGCGAATGCGTTGGCGCCGTATGCGGCCCAGCTGATCGGAAGCAAGTTCGACACCGACCATGGCAGCGATCCAAATGTCGCAGCGCAAGCGCTCTCCCACGCACTACTCGGTGCCGTTCTTGCTGAGCTCAACGGAGGCTCCACGGGGGGCGGGGCGTTGTCCGCCGCCGGAGGTGAGCTTGCCGCCGGCTTCCTGAAAAATGCATTCCCCAACGCCGATAGGGAAACCATTTCGGCGCTTTCGCAAGCAGTCGGGGCATTGGCCGCTGGCATGGCGGGGGGAAGCCTCTCTAGTGCCGCCCTTGGCGCAGGTATCGCAAAGAACTCAGTCGAGAACAACCGGCTGCTGACAGCGACAGAGCTCGTTCGCATCAAGGAGCTAAGCGACGGAGGCGGGCTAAGGGAAGCAGAGCTTACAGCCGCGGCTTGCGCTTTGGTCAAGTGCTCATCTGGCTTTGCGGAGGGCAGTGCCGAGCGAGCTCACTGGGCCGCCATTGAAGCGCTGGGCGGCACCCCGGAAGCTCAAGAGGACCGGGAGTGGATGAAGGCACAGGTTCAGCACAGCTATCTGTATACCGCCGGCAACGGAATGGCGGCAGAAGACCAACTATTTGGCTACGACGCTACTGACCACTTTTTCGACTGGAATTCCCGAAATCAGATCGGCACACGGACGCTCGGCGGCCTTCAGG
The DNA here is from genome assembly GCF_056400525.1 of Stenotrophomonas sp. P5_A9. Classification (NCBI taxonomy): domain Bacteria; kingdom Pseudomonadati; phylum Pseudomonadota; class Gammaproteobacteria; order Lysobacterales; family Lysobacteraceae; genus Stenotrophomonas; species Stenotrophomonas sp. P5_A9. Next base: position 112,536 of record NZ_JBFULC010000003.1, on the reverse strand, counting down.
CTCTTGGAGGCGGACTCCAGGCAGCAGGGGGGCTATTGCTGATTCCAACCTGCGAGACGGTGATCGGTTGCATTGCGTCGGGATACTTGACCGTCAGTGGCTATGACAACGCAGTTGCAGGGTCGCGCACGGTCGTCTACGGCACGTCTACTAACACTTGGGGTGGGCAGATATTCCAAGCGGCTGGGCTTTCACCAGAAGCGGCAGAGCTGTTGTATGCGATGACACAGCTTGGTGCAGTCTCGCGTGCTTCAACGATGAAGCCGGGCGTGTTTTCTGCTAGTTCCACTGCCCCAGATCCTCAGCTTTCATATACCCAAGCTCCGTTCACGACGCGCGGGCTTGATGTAACAGCGGATATCATGAAGACGCCTGAGGCTCAGGCGCTTGTGAATGAATACATGAAATCCGGGGCCACTCCTGCTCTTGCGAAAGAATACGCCCAGCTCGGATTGGCTTCGGGGAATTCACTGCCTAAGGTGATAAACGTCGGTTCTGGATTTGAACTGATTAAGCTTGTGCCGAAGAATGCACACTCTACGGCCGGTAGTGACGCAATTAGCGCATACAGCCCCTTCTTTGTTACGAGAGAGGAGTATGTGAAGATATCGAGAATGACATCTGTTGAAGCGGCAAAGTACCTTGGGCTCCCCGCGGAACAGGGTATTCGTGGCGCTCACCTTGGCTTTGATGCCTACGCYATGACTCCTAAGCCTGGCCATACACCGTCAATCTTCAAAAGTGAAGTTGCCCCGGTCAGTCAAGGGAACTATTCTGCAAAGGGTGGCGCTGAGCAGGTCTTGGTGCCAAACCGCAGTCAGTGGACCGATCCGAATTCGTCGAAAATTGGCGAGATAAGAGGTRCTTTTTAAATGAATGTGGTTCTTCTGAAGGAATACTCGGCGCGCGTTCGCTGTCTCATAGATGCGTCCCCGCAGTCGAATCGTGTTGCTAATTATTTTCGTTCTAACGAGTTCCTCCAAAAGGCACTTTTGGATGCAAGTCTTGAAATGGTCAGTCAGCCCCGAAATGACGCTGGGCTAACGAGATGGATGATGGAGAACTCTGGGCGGGATGATATCGTTCTACTCGATGCGCTGGCGTGCTTCCTGATTCTTCTGCGTGGCTGGGATCTTCCGTAGCAGTGACGATCATTCGAGCGGAGATTCAGTTTGTTGTCCCGTGCTTCGTGCTTCGTGTGCTATTGAATATAGTTAACGGTTGATGTTGGGAGGTAACCCTTTAACGGTGGGGCATCTTTGTGTGGGTACTCCATGGTTATACATATTTGTATCTATCTTTGGGTGGCCTTCAGGCTCTTGCTCTGCAATCAAAGGCAATGGCGAGAACTATCGCGTGCGGCAATAGATAAAATTGACAGAGTTGCCTGTCAGATCACCACGTCCGAGAAATTCTCCGGCAGGGATCGCGAGCAGCACGTAAAGACAGCGCGATGGTCTCCCAGGTGGCCAGCACCATCGGCAGTCTGGGCGACAACGTCAACCTCGGCGCATGCGGAAAATACACCCAGATTGCCAGCAACGTGGTGGCCGCGCAGGACGTCAACATCACCGCGGCCGAGATCGAGCTGCTCACTGCCGATGAAACCGGGCATGCCTCGCAGCGCGACAAGCACCTGAACATCGGTGTGTTTGCGCGGGTCAAATCGCCGTTCATTGATCTGATCAACAATGTGGATGCTGCGCGGCAGTCGTATGGGCGGCTGCAATCCATGCAGGGCATGGCGGCCGCAGCCAACGCCTATCAGTCGGCCAGCGTCATCGTCAGCACGTTGGATGCAGGTGGCAGYGGGCTTATGGTCAGTGCCGAGACTGGCATTGTCTTCAAGACCGCCAGCATACTTGAGGCAATGGCCTCAATTGAATCCTCGTCGCTGCCCGCAGCAAGAAAGGCGAAAGCAATTGCTAATCTGTAAAGGGGGGGGGTGCTTTCAACGCCAACACGGTGGGATCGGGTGGTGCAAGAAATTCAACAGTCAAGAGTTTCTGTAATGGATCAATATGCGAGTACTTAATGGTTATTAATCCAATTAAGCTGCGTGATAACGGCTTCTCGGACGAGATGATCCGATACTTCATGGATGTGCAATATGATCCTGATCTTCCGATGGGGAATGTTGCTATAAGTAAGGTTCTTCACCCAACTCCGGGGAAGGCCGCCCGGATCTTCAGGAAGAAGTACGCGTCGTCTCGGTATCCGTAGGCGACGCGCTTGATGACCTTGATCTTGTTATTGATGCCTTCCACCAGGTTCGTCCCGAGAGGCCACCGGCAGTGGGCCAGGATGCCCGGCAGATAAGGCTGCAGACGGCGGACAAAGATGCGCAGCGGCTCCAGCCCGCTTCGCAGGGCGCGATGCTTCCATGACCGCCAGGCCTTCTCCGCCCAGCTCTGGCTTCGGTAGCGCCACAGCTGCTTCAGGTCGTCTTTGAGCAGATARGTGGTCAGCAGGGCTTTGTTGGCKGCCAGCAGCTCCTCGAGTTGGACGCGCTGCTCGGCCGGGACGTTKTGCCGATTGCGCAGCAGGAGCCAGCGCGAGGTCTTCACCACCCGTCGCGCGGGCTTGTCGGTGCGCAGACGATTGGCCTCGTCCACCCGCACCCGATCAATGACTTCGCGCCCGTACTTGGCCACCACGTGGAAGAGATCGTAGACCACTTCAGCATTGGGGCACTGGGCTTTGACCTCCACATCAAAGGCCGAATTCATGTCCATTGCTACGGCTTGGATGCGTTCGCAACCGACCCTGCCGAGTAGCTCAAAGAAGGGACGGATGTCAGCGCGGCTGCGTCCTCGGCCGACCCAGAGCACGCGCTTGCGCGATGGCTCGACSACCACGGTGGCGTAGCGATGCCCCTTCTGGATCGCAAACTCGTCCATCGCGATCACGCGTAYGTCCGATAGGTCCACTGGGCCCAGCGTCTGCATCAGATGCCKGAAATCAAGCGCCTTGACCGTCTTCCAGTCCAGACCATGCCACTTTGCGGTGGCATGGATCGAGGTGGTGGCGCACATGCGTGCCACGCTCTGCGCAAGCCGTTGCGTTACYCGGGCATGCCGCTCCAGCCAATCCAAGTGCTCCAATTTTGGCCCACAGCGAGGGCAGGCCAGCCGCTGCCGCTGGACTTCCAGCTCCACCGGCTGGTCGAACACGGGCAAGTCACGGATGCGCCGGAGCGTCTGGTCGTGGATGGCCACGACCCACTTGCCGCAGCCACTGCAGCGGCGTCGGCGGCGTGAATCAGGCAACAGCGAAAGCACCAGCCACGTGGCTCCGCCACGTGACTCGCGGCGCCATCCATCCAGGCGATACCCGCCCAGCCTCCCAGCAACGGCATACAATCCAGCTTGGCCACGGCCGGCCTCGGTTTGTAGTCTCGACAACCACAATCTAGCTGGCCGGCCGTGCGCCTTCTCCCCTCAGATGGGAGAAGAACCTAAAATTTCCCGTGCACTAAACGTTCTGGCTCCACATAGGGCTTTGACCTTGGCCGGCATCAGTGGGGGTTATGGCGGTGCCATTGATGGCTGGAGGCAGCATGTCGAAGGCGCCACGCCGAACTTCGGTCCAGGCTTGTCGATGATCAAGAAGGGCGGTGATGGCAATACCACGTATTCCAATCTGACCGAAGGCAACATCGTTATCGGTGGCAAGCAGACCACAGCCGTCGAGCTGGGCTTGAACACGGATGCCGCTGCCGCGCATCGCTAGATCGATGCGCTGCCCAATGCCGAGAAGCTGCTGGCGGACGGCAGGCGATGGCGGCGGCAATGGGCACTGTGACGGCCACCAGCAATCAGATCGCAAACGATATCGGTGGCTAGGCGATGCGCAACCTGGAGAACGACTGTGTTTCGAAGTCGAGCGACGAGGAGGAGGCACGGTTCAGGGTTCAGAGTGCACAGGATAAAGAGTCGGAGCTGAAGACTCAGCGCGGTAGCGACTCAAAGCCGCCGAAGACCAGATGAAGAACTGGAGCATCGGCTGCGCCAACTACCGTGCGCTGGAAGCGGTGCGAAGGCTCCTTGAAAGCCGAGGTCGCATGCTTCGATGCCGCATGGTTGACTGGGGCGTATTCCGATTCAATTTTCTCCCCGGATGTCAGAGGAAGGCCTCGGTCGGAAAACTCTGGGGTTTGTCTGGGCGAAGAGGGTGGAGTGGAAATCTGGAAGTGGGTCCGCAAGCGCGGCGGTGGCAGTCGGAAATATCCGAAGGATTTGGCAAGTACTCTACTCAGTAATTCCAGAGTCGGTCTGGCAGTTTCAGACTTCTACAAGAATCCGATGACCGGTTAGGTGTTCTATGGCTTCGATTACAAGGTCGTATTTAATAATATATCTGGAGCGGACGGGATTTCATGAAGGTAAAATGCATAGCCATCTCGGATGACGGGTCGGCGGAATTGTCGCCTTGGTTGACGCTGGGGGAGGTATTCCATGTCCTGAGTGTTGAGTCTGGATTGAACGGCGAGGTGTGGTTTCGAATTCTAGCCAACGAGCAGAGTGTCGGGCCGGAATCGCTAGGTCTTCATTCGGCTGATAATTTTGAGGTAATTACTAATTTCAGGCCATCCAATTGGCGTAACAGGGTAATTGGTGGTGAGCTCGAGTCTTCGCCTGCGGCATGGCAGGTCGACGGATTCTGGGGTGCGCTGTACGATGGTGAAGAAAATGCGGCTCTGACTTTTGCGAAGGAATTCAATCTGATGCTTGGAGAGGAACCTTAATTGCGGGTCTCGAAGAGGAGATTGGTAAATGGCCGTTTGGTTCGAGTGACTGGGCATGGCCAACTGGGTGGCCGGTTGTAGGTCTCTCTCTGTTTGGGGTGCCAGCGGCTATGCTCTCGAGTGAGTGTCTGGCTGGACATTGGCAACGGTTGGCCCATCCAGTAGCACTTGTCTGAGCGTCTCAGGCTGCTGCCGGGTCTTGGGAAGTAGCCCCCTCATGCCGAGCAGCCTCAGCGCGGCATCTCCTCCGGGCACGTCCCTCAAGAGGCACCCAGCCCCTCCTTGAACCATTCATGTCTATACAAGACCGCCCGACTGTGYCGATTCCGGCCTTCCGCGCGCAGTGCGACAACGTGTCGCAGCCTTTTTCGGCCCTTTCCTGCGTCCAATCATTGTCAATGCCTTCTTAAATGATGCATGACGGCCTAAAATTGGAAGGCTGRCATGATCGTCCCTCGTGCCTGTCCCCTTGGACCGGCACATCCAGCCTTTTGGCCGGGCGGGCCGCGCTTGACCTGGCATTCCCTACGCAATTGGATCGACCGATGATTCCGTTGAACCCCCTTGGACGCTTCTTGCGTCCGGGCCTGCTGTTTGCACTGTCCGTGTTCCTCACGGGCTGCAACTCGGCCATCCTCAACCCCAAGGGCCAGATCGGCCACGATGAGAAGACGCTGCTGATCACGGCTACCGTGCTGATGCTGCTGGTCGTCGTGCCGGTCATCATCATGACCCTGACCTTCGCGTGGAAGTACCGTGCGACCAACACCAAGGCCCGTTACGAGCCGAAGTGGTCGCACTCCACCGCGATCGAAGTGGTGGTGTGGTCGATTCCGTGCATGATCGTGCTGGTGCTGGCCGTGCTGACCTGGCGTTCCTCGCACGCGCTGGATCCGTACCGTCCGCTGGACTCGGACAAGAAGCCGGTGGTGATCGAAGCCATTTCGCTGGACTGGAAGTGGTTGTTCATCTATCCGGAAGAGAAGATCGCCACGGTCAACGAGATCACCTTCCCGGTCGATACCCCGCTGAACTTCAAGATCACGTCCGATTCGGTGATGAATGCATTCTTCATCCCGCACCTGGGCAGCATGATCTACTCGATGACGGCCATGGAGACCAAACTCCACCTGATCGCCAACGAAACCGGCGAGTTCCCGGGCATGTCCTCGCACTATAGCGGCGCGGGCTTCAGCAAGATGCACTTCACTGCCCATTCGGTCAGCGAAGAGCAGTACCAGCAGTGGCTGGCCAAGGTCCGCGGCGACGCGGCAACCCTGGACAAGACCGCCTTCAACGCGCTGGTGGCCGAAAAGAACCACGACTGGCATCCGGTGACCTACTACGGCACCACCGAAGCCGGCCTGTTCGACTGGGTCATCGCCCGCCACATGGGTGACAACCAGCACTACGGCATGAAGCACGACCACAAGGCGATGGGCCATGACGGTGCCGCGGGCGAAAGCCACGCCGGCCACGACATGCCGATGACCGCCGAAGGCCACGATGCTGCCGGCCACGCGGCCGACGTGCATGCCGATGACACGCACGCGCATGCCGCGGGCGCCGTCGATGAGCACGCCGACCGCACTGCAGACGAGCACGCCGCCGCCGGTCACGCCGGTCACGCTGGCTCGGGAGAATGAGCATGAATCCGCTGGGTAAATTGACATTTGCCGACATCCCGCATGACCCGATCATCATCACCACGCTGATCGGCGCGGGCATCGGTGGCCTGCTGGTGCTGGCCCTGATCACCAAGTTCAAGCTGTGGGGCTATCTCTGGAAAGAGTGGTTCACCTCGGTCGACCACAAGAAGATCGGCGCGATGTACCTCATCGTCGCCTTCGTCATGCTGCTGCGCGGCTTTGCCGACGCGATCATGATGCGTGCCCAGCAGGCGCTCGCCGCCGGCGGGGCAGAGGGCTTCCTGCCTCCGCACCACTACGACCAGGTCTTCACCGCCCACGGCGTGATCATGATCTTCTTCGTGGCGATGCCGCTGATCACCGGCCTGATGAACGTGGTGGTGCCGTTGCAGATCGGCGCGCGCGACGTGGCCTTCCCGTTCGTCAACTCGCTCAGCTTCTGGCTGTTCGTGGCGGGCGCGGGCCTTGTGATGATCTCGCTGGGCGTGGGTGAATTCGCGCAGACCGGCTGGCTGGCCTTCCCGCCGTTGTCTGGCAAGGAATACAGTCCAGGCGTCGGTGTGGATTACTACATATGGGGCCTGCAGGTCGCTGGCCTGGGTACCACCCTGAGCGGTATCAACTTCTTCATTACCATCCTGAAGATGCGCACCCCCGGCATGAAGCTGATGCACATGCCGATCTTCACCTGGACCGCGCTGGTCACCAACGTGCTGATCATCGCCGCCTTCCCGGTGCTGACCATCACCCTGGTGCTGCTGACCCTGGACCGTTACCTGGGCACGCATTTCTTCACCAATGACGGTGGCGGCAACGCCATGCTGTACATCAACCTGATCTGGATCTGGGGTCACCCGGAAGTCTATATCCTGGTGCTGCCGGCCTTCGGCGTGTTCTCCGAGGTCATCGCCACGTTCTCGCGCAAGGCGCTGTTCGGCTACAAGGGCATGGTCTACGCCACCGCCTGCATCGGCGTGTTGTCGTTCATCGTGTGGCTGCACCACTTCTTCACCATGGGCTCGGGTGCCAACGTCAATGCGTTCTTCGGCATAACGACGATGATCATTTCGATCCCGACCGGCGTGAAGATCTTCAACTGGTTGTTCACGATGTTCCGCGGTCGCGTGCAGTTCACCACTCCGGTGCTGTGGACGATCGGCTTCATGGTCACCTTCACCATCGGCGGCATGACCGGCGTGATGCTGGCGATCCCGGCCATCGACTTCGTGCTGCACAACAGCCTGTTCCTGATCGCCCACTTCCATAACGTCATCATCGGCGGCGTGGTGTTCGGCATGTTTGCCGGCATCAGCTACTGGTGGCCGAAGATGTTCGGCTTCCGCCTCAACGAAACCTGGGGCAAGCGCGCGTTCTGGTGCTGGTTCATCGGCTTCTACGTGGCGTTCATGCCGCTGTACATCCTGGGCTTCATGGGCATGACCCGCCGCATGCAGAGCTACCCGAACCTGGAATACCAGCCGCTGCTGGTGATCGCCATGTTCGGCGCGTTCATCATTGGCGCCGGCATTCTGTGCCAAGTGATCCAGATCGCCGTGTCCATCCGCGACCGCAAGAAGACCGCAGACCTGACCGGCGACCCGTGGGATGCGCGCACGCTGGAGTGGGAAACCTCTTCGCCGCCGTCGTTCTACAACTTCGGCGCACTGCCCAAGGTCACCGAACTGGACGACTTCTGGGAGCGCAAGCAGCGTGGTGAGGCGTGGGAACGTCCGGCCAAGTACAGCGACATCCACATGCCGCGCAACACCGGCACGGGCGTGGTGATCGGTGCCTTCAGCCTGGTCTTCGGCTTTGCGATGATCTGGCATATCTGGTGGCTGGCCATCGTCGGCCTGGTCGGCATGATCGGCACCTTCATCTGGCGCACCTTCGACAAGGACACGGATTACTACGTGCCGGCTGCCGAAGTGGAGCGCATCGAAAATGAGCACCGTCGCCACCTGGTGGCGCAGGGCCTGGTGAAATCGGAGCTGAAGGCATGAGCAGCACTATCCCCACCAACAGCATGAACCATGGGCACGCCGCGCACGCGGCGGCCCACGGCCATGACGAGCACGAGCACCACGACACCGGCGGCAACACCGTCTTCGGTTTCTGGGTGTACCTGATGAGCGACTGCCTCATCTTCGCCAGTCTGTTTGCCACTTACATCGTGTTGTCCGGCGGCACCAACGGCGGCCCCGGCCCGAAGGACCTGTTCGACCTGTCCTTCGTCGCCTGGGAAACCACGCTGCTGCTGGTCTCCTCGCTGACCTTCGGGCTGGGCATGATTGCCCTGCACAAGCACAAGGTCGGGCAGATGTACCTGTGGCTGGGGCTGACCTGGCTGCTGGGCTTCGGCTTCATGATCATGGAAGTGTGGGAGTTCAACCACCTCATCCATGAGGGCTACGGTCCGGACCACAGTGCGTTCCTGTCGGCGTTCTTCGCGCTGGTGGGTACCCACGGTCTGCACGTGAGCGCCGGCCTGCTGTGGCTGCTGATCATGTTCATCCAGATCAAGCAGAACGGCCTGACCCCGACCAACAAGACCCGCATGGCGTGCCTGAGCCTGTTCTGGCACTTCCTGGACCTGATCTGGATCGGCGTGTTCTCCGTCGTCTACCTGAAGGGAGCGCTGTAATGTCCGCACATGACAATCACGCACACGACCACGGTGCCGGCGGCGAGAGCCACGGCAGCGTCAAGTCCTACCTGACCGGCTTCGTGCTGGCGGCGGTGCTGACCATCATCCCGTTCTGGCTGGTGATGCACGGCAACCTGCCGACCTTCACCACCGGCGTCATCATCGTGATCGCCGCGGTGCTGCAGATCCTGGTGCACCTGGTGTTCTTCCTGCACCTGGACCGCTCTTCGGCGCAGCGCTGGAACGTGAGCGCGGCGGCCTTCACGGTCGTGGTGATCGGCATCATCGTGGCCGGTTCGCTGTGGGTCATGCACAACATGAACGTGCATATGATGCAGTAACGTCCTGGCGACATTGCCGGATGCAGAAAGGCCGCCCTCGGGCGGCCTTTTTGTTTGCGTCGATAGGGCGGGATCAACGGCTGCAGTTGCGCGCCTCCGCCGGTTTGGGCGAGCGCTGGCGCGCAACGAAGAAGCAGAGGCTGCGGTGTATTCGTGCCCTTGCTCGGCGCTGCGCCGCTGTTCCGCGGCCACCGACCAGCTGTCCGGGGCGGGGTGTGCGGGTTAGCGGGACCGTGTCCCGCTCACCCGCACGCGCCCGCCCCGTCCAGGGCGCCAAGGACACCGCCTATGCTTGTCTTGAACTGGCGGTCAAAGATCGAAGTCTTACGCCGCCTGCGCCAACCGCAAAAACTCCTCAGCCCCGACCGGCCGCCCCAGGTGGTAGCCCTGCAGCAGATCGCAGCCCATGTCGCTCAGATACTGCCGTTGCCCTGCGGTCTCCACGCCTTCGGCGACGATCCGCAACTGCAGTGAACGGCCCAGCGCGATGATCGACGACACGATCGCCGCGTCTTCGGCGTTGTCTTCCAGATCGTGCACGAACGCGCGGTCGATCTTCAGCTCGGTGGCCGGCATCCGCTTGAGATGCAGCAGGCTCGAATAGCCGGTGCCGAAGTCGTCGATGGAAATATTGACCCCCATCGCCGTCAGCCCATGCAGGATCAGCAGGCTTGCCTCCACGTCCTTCATCGCGGTGGTCTCGGTCACCTCCAGCGTCAGGTGGCGCGGATCGAGACCATGCTTGTCCAGCGTCTGCCTGACCGTGTCCAGCAGCGTGCTCGACGCGAACTGCAGCGGCGACAGGTTCACCGCCATCGACCACTCCGCATGCCCGGCATCGTGCCACTGGCGCAGCTGCGCGCACGCCCGGTCCAGCACCCAGTCACCGAGTGGCAGGATCAGCCCGCTGCGTTCGGCCACCGGAATGAACGTATCCGGGCCAAGCAGGCCCAATTCCGGGTGCTGCCAGCGCACCAGCGCCTCGGCACCGATCAGCGGCTGCCCGCTGGCCGGGAACTTGGGCTGGTAGTGCAGCACCAGCTCGTTGCGGCCGATTGCCCGGCGCAGCTCCTGCAGCAGCTTGAGCTGGCGGTTGGCGCTAACGTGCATCGACTCGGTGAAGAACGTATACCCGTTCCGGCCCGCATCCTTGGTGTGGTACATCGCCGCATCGGCGTGCGCCATCAGCTCGCGCTCGGTCGTGGCATCGGCCGGGTACAGCGCGATGCCCAGGCTGGCGGTCACCTGCAGCTCCAGCGTGTCGATGAGGAACGGCTCGCCCACGCTGGCGATGATCCGCTCGGCCACCACCGCCGCGTCTTCCGGATCGTCCACCTGGAAGACGATGACGAACTCATCGCCGCCCAGCCGCGCGAACGTGTCCTGGCCGCGCAACAGCTTGCTGACGCGCTCGCTCATCTGGATCAGCAGCTTGTCGCCGAGCTGGTGGCCGTAGGCGTCGTTGATCGCCTTGAAGCCGTCCAGGTCGCAGAACATCACCGCGAAGCTGAACTGCCGACGCTGCGCCTTCTCGATCGCCTGTTCGATGCGGTCCTGCAGCAGCATGCGGTTGGGCAGCTGGGTCAGTGGGTCGTGCAGCGCGGCCTGCAGCAGCTTTTCGTTGGCGTGTGCCAGCGAATCGGCGAGCAGGCCGGTGCGGGTGCGCATCTGCCGGTCGAAGACCGAGGACAGCAGCGCGATGCCCAGCGTCGCCAGGGTCGTGACGATGACCAGCACCGCCAACCACTTGGCGTCGATGCCGGCCCCATACGCGGCCCCGCAGATACTGCCGGCCGGGAAGCTGGCCGCCGCCATGCCGGTGTAGTGCATGCCTACGATCGCCAGCCCCATCACCAGCGAGGCCAGGCCGCGCAGCAGGAACGGGCGGCGCTGCTCCAGCCGCAGCCGGAAGGCGATCCACAGCGCCGCACCGGCCGCGCCGATGGCGATCAGCACCGACAGGGTGAACCAGAAGGGGTCATAGTCGATGCCCGGCTGCATGCGCAGCGCGGACATCCCCAGGTAGTGCATGGCCGCGATGCCCAGGCCCATCAGCACCGCGCCGGCGACCAGCCGCATCCAGGGCAGCGCCGGGCGCGAGACCAGCCACAGCGCATAGGCCGAGGCGCCGACCGACACCGCCAGCGAGAACAGGGTGATGCCCAGGTCGTAGCCCACCGGAATCGGCAGGTGGAAGGCGAGCATGCCGATGAAGTGCATCGACCAGATGCCCAGCCCCATCGCGCCCGCGCCACCGGCGAGCCACCAGCGGGCCACACGGCCCTGGGTGCTGGCCAGCCGGCCGGCCATGTCCAGCGCCGTGTACGAGGCGAGGATGGCAACCAGCAGCGAGAAGACGACAAGACTCTGGCTGTAGGTGCCGGTCATGGGAAAAGCCTGGACGAAGTAGGAAAGGGCAATGGCCCGCCGCAGTATCGGCACGGGCGCGGGGAACTTGAGCGCCGCTGGCAGCGCGTCTCGGTTGTTGCGACGCGGCTCGGCTATCCTGCCGGACAGTTGATGAAGTGGAAGTGGACATGGCCAAGCGACTTACCGCCTACGTGTGCAGCGAATGTGGCGCCGAATACAGCAAGTGGCAGGGCCAGTGCACCGAGTGCGGGGTCTGGAACGTGCTGACCGAGATCACGCTGGAAAGCGCGGCGGCGGCCAAGTCGCCGGCCTCGCGCCGTTCCGGCTGGGCCGGCAAGGTCGATGCGCCCAAGATCATGGCGCTCAAGGATGTACAGCAGACCGAACACCTGCGCGTGAGCACCGGCATCGGCGAGTTCGACCGCGTGCTGGGCGGCGGTCTGGTCGAGGGTGCGGTGATCCTGGTCGGCGGCGATCCGGGCATCGGCAAGTCGACGCTGCTGCTGCAGGCGGTGGCCAAGATGGCCGCTACCCTGCCGGTCCTGTACATCACCGGTGAGGAGTCGCTGTCGCAGGTGGCCGGTCGCGCGGTGCGGCTGGATCTGCCGCTGGACAACGTCAACGCGCTGGCCGAAACCCAGGTGGAGGCGATCCTGCAGCACGCCAGCGTGGCCCGGCCGAAGCTGATCGTGGCCGACTCGGTGCAGACGCTGTGGACCGAGTCGCTTACCGCCGCGCCCGGTTCGGTCAGCCAGGTGCGCGAGAGTGCCGCGCGGCTGGTGCGCTTTGCCAAGGAAACCGGCACCGCCGTGTTCCTGGTCGGCCACGTCACCAAGGAAGGCGGCATCGCCGGCCCGCGCGTGCTCGAACACATGGTGGATGCGGTGCTGTACTTCGAGGGCGAGAGCGGCAGCCGCTTCCGCCTGCTGCGTGCGTTCAAGAACCGTTTCGGCGCGGTCAACGAGCTGGGCGTGTTCGCGATGGGCGAAAAGGGCCTGAAGGAAGTCTCCAATCCCTCGGCGATCTTCCTCTCCGGGGGCAGCACCCAGCAGCCGGGCAGCTGCGTGATGGTCACCCGCGAAGGCACCCGCCCGCTGCTGGTGGAAGTGCAGGCGCTGGTGGACACCTCACCGCTGTCCAACCCGCGCCGCGTTGCGGTGGGCCTGGAGCAGAACCGGCTGGCGATGCTGCTGGCCGTGCTTCACCGGCATGGCGGTGTCCTGACCGGTGACCAGGACGTGTTCGTCAACGTGGTCGGTGGCATCCGCGTGCAGGAAACCGCGGTGGATCTGCCGGTGCTGCTGGCGGTGCTGTCCTCGCTGCAGGACCGACCCCTGGCCGAGAAGACCATCGCCTTCGGCGAGGTCGGCCTGTCCGGCGAGATCCGCCCGGTCCCCAACGGCGAAGATCGTCTGCGCGAAGCGGCCACCCATGGGTTCAAGCGCGCGATCGTGCCCAAGGCCAACGCGCCCAAGACCGGCAGCGTGAAGGGCATGGAGGTGATCGCGGTGGAGCGGCTGTCCGAGGCGATCGAGGCGATCTGAACGCGGTGTTTCCGAGGCACCCGCCGCGCAGGCAATGCGCGGCCGGGCTGTGCTAGTTTTCCTCCCCTGAAATCCTCGTTCCAGCGCGTATCCCGGCCGGGGTGCGCCCGCCAGAGAAAACGATTCCATGCAAGAGACTCCCCTGGATGTACAGGGCGCCAGCGAGATCCGTCGCGCCGGTGTCGACCTCAACGGATTGATGACTGTCCTTGGCAAGCATCTGTATTCCACCCCGGTGGTGGCACTGCGCGAACTGGTGCAGAACGCGCACGATTCGCTGGTGCGACGGCGCCTGGAACAGGCCGACTGGCAGGAGCCGGGCCGGATCGAAGTGCACGGCGATGCGGTCAACGGCATCGTGCGCATCATCGATACCGGCGCCGGGCTGACCCAGCAGGAAATCCACGATTACCTGGCCACCGTTGGCGTGGGCTATACCCGTGGCCTGCGCCAGGCCGGCGAGGACGACGAAGGCCTGATCGGCATGTTCGGGCTGGGCTTCCTGTCCGCGTTCGTGCTGGCGCGCCGGGTGACCGTGCGCACCACCTCCTACCAGCAGCCGACGCTGGGCCACTGCTATGTCTCAAGCAACGCCGAGCAGTACACGGTGTCCCCGATGCCGGCGCGCGCGGTCGGCACCGAAGTGGTGCTGGAACTGCATGGCAGTTACGTGCACCTGGCGCAGGAGCAGAACCTGCGCGACATCCTCGGCCGCTATTGCGCGCTGCTGGGCGAGCCGATCCACATCGGCCAGGATGCGCGCGCGATCAACCCCGAGCCGCCGCCGTGGCGTCCGCAGGCCGGCGTGGTCATGCACCCGCTGCAGGCGCAGCGCCGCGGCCTGGAGTTCGCCGCGCACTTCGAGCGCAGCTTCGAGCCGATCGCCTGCATGCCGCTGCGCGCCGATGGCGGCAGCGATGCGGTGGGCCTGCTCTGGGTTCAGGACGGCGCCACCTACGGCACCAGCGACAACCGCAACCTCTCGGTGTTCGTGCGGGGCATGCTGCTCGACGACGACGCGCGCGACCTGCTGCCGCCCTGGGCCGGTTTCATCGGTGGCGTGATCGAATCCAGCCGGTTGACCCCTACCGCCAGCCGCGAGGACCTGCAGCGCGATGAAACCTACAGCGCAGTCCAGCATGCATTGGGCGAGGCGCTCATCGATGGACTGGTGGAGATCGCACGGCAGCAGCCGGAGGCTTGGCGACGCATCCTGGTGCGGCACAACGAAGCGCTGCTGGGTGCCTCGCTGTGCGATGAGCGCCTGTTCCAATTGCTGCTCGAACACGTGCGCGTGCCTAGCTCGCAGGGCGACATCAAGGCAAGCGAACTGCCCTCGCGCGGTGCGGTCCACGTGATCCTGGACAGCGGCGGCGGTTTCGAGGAAATGCTGTTCCGCGCGATGGGCGTGCCGGTGGCGCATGGCAACCGTTACGCGGTGGTGCCGTTCCTGCGCCGCTGGACCCAGGCCAAGGGCATGCGCCTGGTGGAGCTGGGCACCGAACAAGGCAACCGCGCGCTGTTCCGCACCGATACGCTGCCCGAGGCGGAAATGGATTGGCTGCAGACCCACCTGGGTGACGGTGAGCAATTGTTGCCGGCGCATTTCAGCCCGGCCGAGCTGCCAGTGGTGGTGGTGCCCGATCGCGAGGCCGAGCTGAAACGCCGCCTGGAAGACGACGAAAACGACAAGCGCGTGTCAATGGCCGCGCTGCGGCTGGCGCGCCAGTTCACCGCCCGCATCGTCGCGCGCGCACCCTCGCGCTTGTACCTCAACCTGGACAACCCCGCCGTGCAGGCGTTGCTGGCGGCGATGCGCGCCGGCAACCCGCAGGCCGAGTCCGCCGCGCGCCTGCTGCGTTCGCTGAAAGTGATCGTCAGCGCGCAGGGGCGCGCCCAGGACGGCGGCGCGGCCAGCAACGACCTCAACCGCGCGTTCGGCGACATCGCCGATGCCCTGCAGCAGATGCTGCAGGCGCGCTGATCTTCCCTTTCTTCAACATTACGCACTGCAGGACGACACGACCGCATGGATATCTGGAACTGGGTGGAAAAACTTCAGGACGATCTTGGCGAAGCCGGGCAGGTGCAGAGCGCACAGCTGCTGACGCGCTTGACCGATGAAGTCTGCGAACTGCGCCTGGACCGTGTGGATGCCCTGCTGCCCGAAGCGCGTGCATTGGGCAAGACGCTGGGCAATCCGTGGCTGGAGGTGTTCGTCGGCCATTGGGACATGCGCAATCGCGTCGGCAACCGCCTGGAGGGCGAGTCGGCGCTGGGCGACGCGGTGGCGCTGTTCGAGCGCGCGCACCGTGCCGACACGGTGGAGTGCCCGCAGTCGATCTGCGTAACCCAGGACCTGGCGGCCTGTTACGGCAACATCGACGGCCCCGGCTGGGTGCCGGAGCGCATCGAGGTCTGCGAGGAAACGCTGGCGCGGATCGATCCGAGCTGGGCGTGCTTCCAGTGCCTGAGCTGCGAGAAGGCCGATGCGTTGCTGGACGACGGCAACAGCCAGGGGGCCCTGGATTACCTGGACGTGCAGGCCGGCACCGTGCTGGCGCATGGCGGCAAGGTGTACGACAGCTTCCCGGAAATGCGCATCAAGATCCTCCTCGCCAGCGGCCGCGCGGCCGAGGCGCTGGCATTGATCGACGCGCGCCAGGCCGAAGTGGATGCCGAGGGCGACTACGAGCCGGCAAACTGCACCATCCCGCGCAAACTGTCGCGCGCATGGGCGCTGGCGCAGCTGGGCCGCGATGAAGAAGCGCTGGAATCGCTGGTGCCGTGGAACCAGTTGTCGCCGAACTACCGCCGCATGTGGGCGCATACGGTGGCGCTGCTGGTGCGCAACGCACCCGAGCGCAACAGCTGGGACCTGGGCCGCCGGCTCAGCGCGACCCTGGCGCATTACGCAGCGGTTGGCGCGCACCGCTTCGTGATCGAGATTGCCGGACTCTGCGTGGACATGGCGCTGCAGCGCGGCGCGGTGTGGACCGCACGGCGCCACCTGGCGCTGGCCCGGGAGCACCTGGACAGCCTGCGCCAGGACCGCGGTGCAAGCGAGGCCGTGGCCGCGATGGCTGCGCGCATCGATGCCGCCCCCGGCGCGGCGGCGTTGCCGGTGCCCGCCGAGGGCTTGCTGGACTGGCTGGTCGAACAGGGCGAGCAGGGCGACGGGCGCGACCCCGAACGCGAGGCGCAGTGGTTGCTGCAGGGCGTGGAGCAGCGTCCCGACGACGCGGCGATGCTGGATGTCGCCGCCTCGGCGCTGAATGCCTGCGGCGCCGAGAATGACGCGATTGCGTTGCTGTGGGCGTTCGTCGAGCGCCACGCGCATGAGGATGCCCCCCCGGCGTACTCCTTGATGGGCCTGCTGGTGCAGCGTGGCGACCAGGCCGGGCTGGATCGCCTGGCGCAGCATTACCAGGCGCAGGTGCCGGTGTTCGCACTGTGGTGCCAAGCGCAGATGGCGCACAAGCTCTCCGACTGGCCCGCGTTGGAGCAGGCGTGCAGCGCGCTGCTGGCCCTTTCGCCGCAGTCGCATGGCGCCCGCAACCTGCTGGCGATGGCCCTGATGGCCATGCAGCGCTTCCAGGACGCGGCCGCGCAGTACCGCCACCTCACCGAGGTACTGGAAGAGCCGCGCAGCGCGCACTGGGACCACATGACCGCCGCCAGTGCCGCCCGTGACTGGGCCGCCGTGCGTGGTTCGGCAGCGGCCATCGGCATGGAACTGAAAAGCACCGATGGCCCGGTCGAGGAATCCTTCGGCTGGGTGATCATCCGCTGCGCGGACGGCGGCGAGCCGATCGAATACTATGCGCGCCGCACCGGCCCGGTCACCGCGCGCATCGTCGAGAATGCGCCGGCCAACCGCCGCCAGCGCGTGAACGACTGGGTGGTGTTCGACGCCGAACTGGTCCATCCGGCCCCGGAGGACGAGCAGGAGCGAGAGCGTTTCATGCCCACCTACGCCGAAGTCCACCTGCTCCAGGGCGGTGGCTACGCCGGGAGCTGGCTGGTCGATGGCGTGCACCCCGGTGAAGACGCGTGGACCGCGTTCTCCGAGGCAGTGGAGGCCCGGGGCTGGAAGCTGTGGACGCACAGCCCGGACGATTACCAGCTCACCGATGCCCAAGGCGACGATGCGCCGCTGCCAGGCGTGCTGTTCACCGTGGCCCAGCCCCAGGAACAGCCGCCGCTGGACCTGCACCGGTTCCTGCTCGAGGCCACTGCGCACTGGCCGCACCGGCTGTGCTGGCTGCGCCTGGCCGAGGCCTGCGGCCAGGACGAGCAGCGTCATGTGGACGTGATCGAGCGCTACGGTCTGTAAGCGCCAGGCCGGGCGCGCCACTGGCGCGCCCGGCCCGTCCACAGGGGGGGAGGGGATATGCGGACACCCGGTTGGAAGATTTGCGGCGGCATGGCGCTGATGGCGCTGTGCGTGCCGGTGGTACAGGCCGCGCCGGCGTGTGACGACCCGGTGGCGGTGGTGCGCCGGTTCCAGCAGGCCAGTGTGGACGATCTGCTGGATGGCCAGGATGGCGAGATCGATGCACCGTTCGCGTCCGCGCGCATGGCACCCAGCGCGGCAGCCGCCTGCGCGATCCGCTGACCGGACCGCTGTAGCGTCTAGCGCGCTCGCCCGAACACCAGCTCTATAACGAACTGGCTGCCGAAGAACGCCAGCAGCAGCAGCGCCATCGCGGTCAGCGTCCAGTGCACGGCCTTCGCACCACGCCAGCCGTAACGGCGACGGCCGATCAGCAGGGTGCCGAACACGATCCACGACAGCACGCTGAGTACCGTCTTGTGCACCAGCTTCTGCGCCAGCAGGTCATCGACAAACAGCACGCCGGTGACCAGGGTCAGGGTGAGCAGCGCAAAACCGACCGCGATCACCCGGAACAGCAGCGATTCCAGATCGGCCAGCGGCGGCAGGGCGCGCAGCCACGGCCGGAAATCGCGGCGGCGCAGGGCGCGCTCCTGCAGCCAGAGCATGATCGCCAGCAACGCGGCCACGCTCAGGGCGGCATAGGCCAGCAGCGCCATCCAGGCGTGGGTGGCCAGCTGCCAGCCCAGCGGCCGGCTCGGCTCGTGACCGTAGGCGTGATAGGCCCACAGCACCGCTGCGGCCATCGGAAATACCAGGACACCCAGTGCCGCCATGCGCCCGCGCGCGGCCACCAGCGAGGTCAGCCAGGCCATGCCCAGGCTTACCAGCGACAGCGCGGCGAAGAAATGCATGTCCGGTCCACCGGTGGTGCGCATCGCCACCAGCACGTGGTAACCGCCGTGCAGCAGCATCGCCGGCAGCGCCGGCCACAGCCAGGCCGGGGAGGTCACCGCATCATCGCGGACGACCGCGCGCACCAGCAGGCCGGTGGCGGTCAGGTATAGCAGGGTCGCGATGAGAACGATTGTCATCGTTGCAGTTTCGCATACCCCCAAGCCACTGGCGATGCCTGCGGCCACAGGCCGCAGGCGCGCGCCGGGGCGCTTGGTGGACCGGCTATACTGTGCGTCTCTCTGTCTTTCGTTCTGAACAGGTTGCCTCCATGTTCGAGTCCCTGACCCAGCGCCTCTCCGGCACCATCGAGCGGCTGCGTGGCCGCGGTCGCCTCACCGAGGAAAACATCCGCGAGGCCACCCGCGAAGTCCGCATCGCGCTGCTCGAAGCCGACGTCGCCCTGCCGGTCGTGCAGGCGCTGGTCGAGCGCATCAAGGTGCGCGCGGTTGGCCAGGAAGTGCTCAAGTCGCTCACCCCCGGCCAGGCGCTGATCAAGATCGTGCGCGACGAGCTGACCACGGTGATGGGCTCGGCAGCGTCGGACCTCAACCTCAACGTGCCGGCCCCGGCGATCATCCTGATGGCCGGCCTGCAGGGCGCGGGCAAGACCACCACGGTGGGCAAGCTTGCCAAGCACCTGAAGGAAAAGCGCAAGAAGAAGGTGATGGTGGTGTCGGCCGACGTCTACCGTCCGGCCGCGATCGAGCAGCTCAAGACCCTGGCCGACCAGGTCGGCGTGCTGTTCTTCCCGTCCAGCGCCGACCAGAAGCCCGAAGCGATCGTACGCGCGGCCATCGATGATGCGCGCAAGTCGTTCGTCGACGTGCTCATCGTCGATACCGCCGGCCGTCTGGCCATCGACGAAGCGATGATGGCCGAGATCAAGGCGCTGCACGCTGCGGTCAACCCGGCGGAAACGCTCTTCGTGGTCGACGCCATGACCGGCCAGGACGCGGCCAACACCGCCAAGGCCTTCGGCGAAGCACTGCCGCTGACCGGCGTGGTGCTGACCAAGACCGACGGCGACGCCCGTGGCGGTGCCGCGCTGAGCGTGCGCTACATCACCGGCAAGCCGATCAAGTTCGTCGGTGTCAGCGAGAAGCCCGAAGGCCTGGACGTGTTCCATCCAGACCGTATCGCCAGCCGCATCCTGGACATGGGCGACGTGCTGTCGCTGGTGGAACAGGTCGAGCAGCAGGTCGACAAGGACAAGGCCCAGAAGCTGGCCGAGAAGGTCGCCAAGGGCAAGAAGTTCGATCTGAACGACATGCGCGACCAGCTTGAGCAGATGCAGAACATGGGGGGCATCGGCGGCCTGATGGACAAGCTGCCGGGTCTGGGCCAGATCCCCGAGCACCTCAAGCAGCAGGTCAGCCAGGGCAAGGAAGTGCCGCGCATGATCGCCATCATCAACTCGATGACCAAGAAAGAGCGTCGCAACCCGGGCCTGCTCAACGGCTCGCGTCGCGCCCGCATCGCGCGCGGCTCCGGCCTGACCCCGGCCGACGTCAACAAGCTCATGAAGCAGTACCAGCAGATGGAAAAGATGATGAGCAAGATGGCCGGCGGCGGCATGAAGGGCATGATGCGCAGCATGAAGGGGATGATGGGCGCCATGGGCGGTCGCGGCGGCCTGCCGTTCCGTTGAGGCATCCGGCAGCGCCCGGTCTCCGTGCCGGCCGCGCCAATTTCAGGTAAATGCGTCATCCGCGGCGGCGTAGTGCCTCTGGCGTTCCCCGCGTGTTGGGTGATTGACTGGCAGGCTTGGCAAATTCAAAGGAATGTTCGTGAACAAGTCGATGGTGGTGATGGCGCTGGCCCTTTCCCTGGCCGCGTGCAAGGACGACAGGACGATGTCGCAGAAGGCGGGCAGTGCGATCAGCGGCACCGCTGCCGATTTTGTCGCTGGCTTGGGTGAAGGCGTGGACAAGCGCATGAACGTGACCCTGCAGGCCGATCCGGGCCTGGCCGCGCGCGGGCTCACCGTGACCCTGGGCAAGAGCCGTGGCATGGGCTCCAAGGATGCGGCGGTGTACGTAGTGGCCGACAAGGCCTTCAAGGGCAAGCTGGTGGCGCGTGCACTGGATGCCGAGGGTGTCGAAATCGGCCGCGCGGCGGCCGAAGAAGAATTCGCCGCCGACGACGCCCGCTATGTCAGCTTCAAATTCAACGAAGAAATGGACAGCCAGCTGGTCCGCACCTACGCGGTGTCGGCACGCTGAATCCGGCCGGCGTGCATGCCGGGGCAGGGCGGTGCGGCGTATGCTGGCACCGTCTCCTTCTCCAGGTGCGCCGCGCGTGAGCCAGTCATCCATCCTCGAACGCGCCGACAGCTTCTGTCGGCGTTTTGCATTGCAGGCCCCGATCCTGCTCGCGCCGATGGCCGGCGCCTGTCCCGTGCCGTTGTCGGCCGCGCTGGCCAACGCCGGCAGCATGGGCGCGATGGGCGCGGTGTTGTCGCAGCCGCAGGACATCGTGGCGTGGATGACCGACTTCCGCGCGCAGTCCAGCGGTCCGGCGCAAGTGAATGTGTGGATACCCGATCCGCTGCCGCGGCGCGATGCCGATGCAGAAGCGGCCAGCCGTCGCTTCCTTGCGCAGTGGGGCCCGGAGGTGCCGGCCACTGCCGGTGATGCGGGCCCGGCCGATTTCGATGCGCAGTTCGACGCGCTGATCAGCGCGCGACCGGCGGTGGCCTCAACCATCATGGGCGTGTTTTCCGCCGCGCAGGTGCAGCGCCTGAAGGACGTGGGCATCGCCTGGATCGCCTGTGCGACGACCTTGTCCGAGGCGCGGGTCGCACAGGCCGCCGGTGCCGATGCGGTGGTCGCGCAGGGCGCTGAAGCCGGTGGGCATCGCGGTGCCTTCGACCCTGACGCGGCCGAACGCCAGTTGGTCGGGTTGTTCGCGCTGCTGCCGCGGCTGGCCGATCATCTGGACGTCCCGGTGATCGCGGCCGGCGGCATCGCCGATGGACGTGGCATCGCGGCGGCACTGACCCTGGGTGCCAGTGCGGTGCAGGTGGGCACCGCCTTCCTGCGCACGCCCGAGTGCAGCTTGAACCCGGCCTGGTCGCAGGCCTTGGCGGACGCGGAGCCGGAAGATACCTGGCCCACGCGGGCCTTCAGTGGTCGCCTCGGCCGTGGCCTGGCCACCGCGTATGTGCGTGCTGCCGCTGCGGCCGATGCACCTCCACCACGCCCGTACCCGGTGCAGCGCGGGCTGACCGCACCGATGCGCGCGCAGGCCACCGGTGACAGCAACGTCGATGCGATGCAGGCGTGGGCCGGGCAGTCCGCGTGGATGGCGCCGGCGCGCCCGGCGGCGCAGGTGTTGCAGCAGATGTGGTCCGACGCCCGGGCGCTGCTCCGATGAGCTTCTACTGCAATGGCCACCGCGCCAGCGCCGACGACCTGGCCGGCGCGTTGACCAACTACGGGCACTTCACTTCGTTGCAGGTGCGTGGCGGGGCGGTGCAGGGCCTGGACCTGCACCTGCAACGGCTGCAGCAGGGCACCGAAGCGCTGTTCGGCAGCGTCCTGGACCTGGGCCAGGTCCGGGCGTGGATGCAGCACGCGCTGCAGTCGGACGACCTGCGCGATGCCTCGCTGCGGGTCACGGTGTTCTCGCGCCAGTTCGATTTCCGCCAGCCGCTGGAAGCGGTCGCGGTGGACGTGCTGGTGGCGGTGGGCACGCCGGTCCACATGCCGGCCGACGCGCGGCGCGTGCGCACGGTGATGTACCAGCGCGAGCTGCCGCACCTCAAGCATGTCGGTACCTTCCCGCTGTTCGAGCAGCGCCGGCGCGCGATGCGGGACGGCTTCGACGATGCGCTCTTCGTCACCCCGGACGGGGAGGTTGGCGAGGGCACTACCTGGAACATCGCCTTCCAGCGTGGCCAGCAGATCGTCTGGCCGCAGGCCCCGGCCCTGCGCGGTACGCATGAGCGGCTGTTGCAGGCGGGGTTCGCAGGTGACGTGCAGCAGGTGCGCGAGGTGGCCTTGGCCGAACTGGACGGCTTCGACGGCGCCATCGCGTGCAACGCGGCCGGGGTCTGGCCGATCTCGGCGATCGACGCGGTCACCTTCGCCGCGTCGGAGGCCTTCTGCCAGCGCGCGCGGGGGATCCTGGAAACGGCCCCGTGGCAGCCGATCGGGGCAATTGGCGGCGTCGGGTAGGCCCTGTTCAGCTTCGGCGGTCTTCACAGACTTGGAATGACCGCAGGCCGCCGCTATAATCGCCGGCTTACCGCGCCATCCTGGCGACTGGGCAATTGAGGAAACAACACCATGGTCAAGATTCGACTGACCCGCGGCGGCGCCAAGAAGCGTCCCTTCTACCACATCATCGTGACCGACTCGCGCAGCGCCCGTGACGGCCGCAACATCGAGCGCGTCGGTTATTACAACCCGGTGGCCCAGGGTGCGGAATCCCGCATCGTGCTGGACCTGCCGCTGGTCGACAAGTGGGTTGCCAACGGCGCCCAGATGACCGACAAGGTCCGCAACCTGTACAAGGAAGCGACCAAGGCCCAG
This sequence comes from Stenotrophomonas sp. P5_A9, assembly GCF_056400525.1. Classification (NCBI taxonomy): domain Bacteria; kingdom Pseudomonadati; phylum Pseudomonadota; class Gammaproteobacteria; order Lysobacterales; family Lysobacteraceae; genus Stenotrophomonas; species Stenotrophomonas sp. P5_A9. The sequence continues at coordinate 89,410 of NZ_JBFULC010000003.1, read as the reverse complement.
GCCTCCGCGGCCTGATCCTGAAGGGCCGCGCCTGCCGCGGTCCACCGGTCTATACAGATGAAAGATACCGAGCGCCGCATCCTGCTGGGCAGGATTGTCGGCGCTTTTGGTGTGCGAGGCGAGATCAAGCTCGAGTCCTGGACCGAGCCGCGTACCGCCATTTTCCAATACCAGCCCTGGATCCTGCGTACACCCGCCGGCCAGGAGAGCACCCTCAGCGGCGCGCGCGGACGTCAGTCCGGCAAGCATCTGGTCGCGGTGTTTCCCGATATCACCGACCGCGATGTGGTCGAGGCGATGTACGGAACCGAAGTTTATGTAGCACGCAGCGCGCTGCCGCCGCCGAAGCCCGACGAGTATTACTGGGTCGATCTGGAGGGGTTGCAGGTACGTACCGTCGATGGCGTCGAACTGGGGCGGGCTTCGCACCTGTTCTCGACCGGCTCCAACGACGTGCTGGTGGTACAGGGCGATCGTGAGCGGATGATTCCGTTCGTGCAGCCGGACTTCGTGGTGTCGGTGGATTTCGAGGCCAACCTGATCGTGGTCGACTGGGACCCGGAGTTCTGACCGGGTGCGTATCGACGTCATCACCTTGTTCCCCGAGTTCATGGCGCAGTCGGCCGCGCTGGGCGTGGTCGGCCGTGCGGCCGAGCGCGGCCTGCTCGACCTGCATGGCTGGAATCCGCGTGACTACGCCGCCGGCAACTACCGCCGGGTGGACGACCGTCCCTTCGGGGGTGGCCCGGGCATGGTCATGCTGATCGAGCCGTTGCGCGCCTGCCTGGCCGCGGCCAAGGCGGCCGATCCGGCGCCCGCGCCGGTGATCTACCTCAGCCCGCAGGGCAAGCCGCTGACCCAGGCCCGGGTGCGCGAACTGGCGGCCCTGCCGCGGATGATCCTGCTGTGCGGCCGCTATGAAGGCATCGATGAGCGCTTCCTCGAGGCCGAGGTCACCGAGGAAATCTCGCTCGGCGATTACGTCCTGTCCGGCGGCGAGCTGGGCGCGGCGGTCATCGTCGATGCGGTGACCCGTCTGCAGGAGGGCGCGCTGGGCGATGCCGAATCGGCGGTCCAGGACAGTTTCGAAGGCCCGCAGGGGCTGCTGGACTGCCCGCATTTCAGCCATCCGGCCCAGCATGAATGGGGCGAAGTCCCGGACGTGCTGCGCTCGGGCAACCATGCCGCCATCGCCCGCTGGCGCCGCCAGCAGTCGCTGCTGCGGACCTGGCTGCGGCGCCCGGACCTGCTGGACGAGCGCACGCTGTCCAAGGCCGACCGCCTCCTGCTGGAGCAGGCGCGGCAGGCCCTGCCCAAGGAATCGAACCCCTAGCGCAGGGGCCGGTTCTTGTTTACAATTCGGGATTGCCATCGGCCCTTTGGGGGTCGATTGGCAGGAATCCCTACAAAAAACGTGCAGCACAGTCCGGTGACTGCATGAGCCCACGTTGTCGAACGACACGACCACCCGAACACTACCGGTGCACCCATGAGCAAGCTGAACAAATCCATCCTTTCGGACTTCGAATCCGCCCAGATTACCCGCGAGCTGCCGAAGTTCAGCCAGGGTGACACCGTCGTCGTCAACGTGAAGGTCAAGGAAGGCAACCGTGAGCGCGTGCAGGCTTACGAAGGCGTCGTGATCGGCACCAAGAACGCCGGCCTGAACTCCGCCTTCACCGTGCGCAAGATCTCGCACGGCTACGGCGTCGAGCGCGTCTTCCAGACCCACAGCGCCATCATCGACTCGGTCGAAGTGAAGCGTCGTGGCAAGGTCCGCTCCGGCAAGCTGTACTACCTGCGTGGCCTGGAAGGCAAGGCTGCCCGCATCAAGGAAGATCTGGCTGCCGCTGCGCAGGCCAAGGCTGCCCGCCTGGCTGCCAAGGCCCAGTAATTCCCGCCGACGACTTCGGTTGTCGCGGTACCAGAACGGCCACCCTCGGGTGGCCGTTCTGCGTTTGACGTCCTGAACATCACAAGCACGTCAGGGAGCCATGCGCGCCCTGCGTTCGTTGAAGGAAAAACATGCAGGCTTATCCCGCTCGAATCCGTGCAGCGCTGCAGGTCATGCAGGCCGCCGGCGTCCCCGCGCAGATGCAGGCGCCGCTGTTGTACCGGCTGCTGTGGCGGACGGGCCTGGCCGTGCCGCCGCCAGTGCTGGCCGGTTTCGTCGCCAACGCCATGCTGATGGGCGCGATGTTCGCGCTGGGATGGGGCGGATTGATGTGGCTGCTGTTCGCGCGCAGCGCCATGCTGCCGACGGCGGGCGTACTGGGCGGTGCCGGCGTGGCCGGCCTGCTGTTCGGTGGCGCGATGGCACTGCTGATGCGGTGGCAGCAGCAGCGCTATCGCTTGCCGGCGTGGCGCGAGGTGCGCGACACCGACGCCGGTTAACCCGCGCGCGTCGGCGCGGGCTGCGGCGCCGCCGTTGCCGGTGCGTCCGGGTCCAGGTCGGCCACCGGTGAAGGCGGCATCGACGGCACGGCAGCCGGTGCGGCCATTTCGTCGCGGTGGGTCGGCAGCATGTGCGCCTTGCGCCAGCCGCCCCAGCGGTAATACGCCAGCGACATCAGCATCGCGCAGAACGAGCTGACCGGGAAACTCCACCACACCGCATCGGCGCCCCAGCTGTCCTGCAGCAGTTCGGCGAACGGCACGCGGATGCCCCACAGCGAGGCGGCCAGGATCAGCAGCGGCGGGATCACCGCACCGGTGGAGCGCACTACGCCGGAAATGACGAAGTTGACGCCGAAGAACAGGAACGACCACACCGCGATGTGGTTGAGGTGGCGCGCCACGTCCAGCGACTGGCTGGCTTCGGGCAGGAACAGCGCAAGGGTGTACCGGTCCAGCAGGATCAGCGGCAGGATCAGCACGCCGGTGAGCAGGAAGTTGTACAGCACGCCGCTGCGGGCGGTGCCGCGCACGCGGTCCCAGTTGCCGGCGCCGACGTTCTGCGCGGCCATCGACGAGCACGCCGCGCCGATCGCCATCGCCGGCATCTGCACGTAGGTCCATAGCTGCAGCGATGCACCGTAGGCGGCGGCCGTGTCGGTGCCGTAGCCGTTGACCATGCTCATCATCAGGATCATCGACAGCGAGATCAGCACCATCTGCAGGCCCATCGGCACGCCCTTGACCACCAGCGCGCGCAGGATCGTGGTGTCGATCTTGAACAGCGCCATGTCCTTGCGGCCCAGCCACAGCACATGGCGCTTGTTGCGCATGTACCAGAGCAGGCCGGTCAGCGACAGCGTCTGCGCGATCAGCGTGGCCCAGGCGGCACCGGCGATGCCCAGCTGCGGGAACGGGCCGATGCCGAAGATCAGCAGCGGGTTGAAGCCGATGTCCAGCACCACCGACAGCAGCAGGAAGCGGAACGGCGTGCGTGAATCGCCGACGCCGCGCAGCGCCGAGCTCAGGAACGCGAACGCATACAGCGTCGGCATCGCCAGGAAGATGATGCGCAGGTAGGCCTCGGCCAACGGCAGCGATTCGGCCGGCGTGCCCATGGCCGCCAGCAGCGGATGCGACAGCCACCAGCCGGCGATCGCGATCACCACCGACAGGCCGATGAAGAAGGTGGCGCTGGTGCCCATCACCCGGCGTGCCTGGGAAATGTCGCGCGCCCCCATCGCCTGGCCGATCAGGATGGTGGCCGCCATGCCGATCCCGAACACCGAGCCGATCAGGAAGAACATGATGTTGTTGGCGTTCGCGGTAGCGGTCAAAGCCGCCTCGCCGAGGAAGCGGCCCACCCAGATCGCATTCACCGACCCGTTCAGCGACTGGGCGATGTTGCCGGCCAGGATCGGCAGGGCGAACAGGAACAGGTTGCGCCCTATCGGGCCGGTGGTCAGGTCAAGCGGCGCTTTGGCCATGTGCTCTGGAGATCAAGCGTGGAGAGCGGCACACTAGCACCAAGCCCGTCAGTGGGATATCGCGATGCGCACCGTAATGTCGGCGGCTGGCCGGCTCCAGGCAATGCGAACCAACCGGATGCTCCCCACTGGCCGGTGTCCCCTGCATCGGGCTGACCCGTTCATGCCCGCGCTGATGGCGCTCTTGATTGCCGTTGCGTTGGCCGCATGTTCGAGTACACAGCGCCTGGGCGATGCCCAGGTGCGGCCGATGGACCGACCGGAATGCCAGGTGGGCAGCCAGCGCCGCGATCTGGATGCCGGCGTGCCGGTACTGATCGGTGGCACTGGATGCCGGGGCAACCCGGACGCGCCCCAATCCCTGAACAAACGACCGGCCAACGCCGTGGAGCTGGGCAAGCAGCATGACTGAAGCAGAATCGTTGGGCGCCAGCGTGCGGCTGGATGTGTGGCTGTGGGCCGCGCGCTTCTTCCGGACCCGCAGCCTGGCCAAGCAGGCGGTGGAAACCGGTAAGGTCGATGTGGCGGGGCAGCGCCCGAAGTCGTCGCGCGCTGTGAGGGTAGGCGAGCAGCTGCAGATCAGCCGCGGCGATGAAACTTTCGACGTACAAGTGCGTGGTCTGAGCGAAATGCGCGGGCCGGCGCCGGTGGCGCAGCAGCTGTATGCGGAAAGCGAGGCGTCGCGTGCGCGGCGTGCCGAACTGCGTGCGCAGCGCGCGGCGGCGAAGAATGGTTACCAGCCGCCGGAGCATCGACCGGACAAGCGTGCGCGGCGGTTGATCCGGGCCCTGGGCGACATCGACGCGATCTGAGCCTGCGCGTACGTTCGCGTGCGCGCAGGCATTGAAGCGGTGCTGACACAGCGGTTGGCACCTGTCCTTGCGGGGGAGCCGGCTGGTGGCCGGTTCCCCCTGTCTCACGCGTGCAGATCGTAGCGGTCAAGTTCCATCACCCGCGTCCAGGCGGCGACGAAATCCTGCACCAGCTTCTTCTCACCGTCCGCGCTGGCGTAGACCTCGGCGAGGGCGCGCAGCACCGAATTCGATCCGAATACCAGGTCGGCGCGACTCCCGGTCCAGCGCGTGTCTCCGCTGCTCACGTAGCCATCGCCGTCGGGTTTCCACTGCGTGCGCATGTCCAGCAGGTTGACGAAGAAATCGTTGCTCAACGTGCCGGGGCGATCGGTCAGCACACCCTGGGTATTTCCGTCGACATTGGCTCCCAACACGCGCAGGCCGCCGACCAGTGCGGTCAGCTCCGGCGCGCTCAGGGTGAGCAGTTGCGCCTTGTCGATCAGCAGTACTTCGGCGGGCACGCTGTAGCGGCCCTTGAGATAATTGCGGAAGCCATCGGCGTAGGGTTCCAGTACCGCGAACGATTCGACGTCGGTCTGTGCCTGGCTGGCATCGGTGCGGCCGGGGGTGAACGGTACGCTGATGTCGTGGCCACCGGCCTTGGCGGCCTGCTCGACGCCGACGCCTCCGGCCAGCACGATCAGGTCGGCCAGCGATACCTGCTTGCCGCCGCCGCCATTGAAGCCGGTCTGGATCTTTTCCAGCGCGGCCAGCACCTTGGACAGCTGCTGCGGCTGGTTCACGGCCCAATCCTTCTGCGGGGCAAGACGGATGCGTGCACCGTTGGCACCGCCGCGCTTGTCCGAGCCGCGGAACGTCGACGCCGAGGCCCAGGCAGTGGACACCAGTTCGGCCACGCTCAGTCCGGCAGCGGCGATCTGCTGCTTGAGCGCGGTGATGTCGCGGGCGTCGATCAACGCATGGGTCGTTGCGGGCACCGGGTCCTGCCAGATGAATTCCTCGGCCGGGATCTCCGGGCCCAGATAGCGGGCACGCGGACCCATGTCGCGGTGGGTCAACTTGAACCATGCACGCGCGAATGCATCGGCAAAGGCCTGCGGGTCCTCAAGGAAGCGGCGCGAGATCTTTTCGTAGGCCGGGTCCACGCGCAACGCCAGGTCGGTGGTGAGCATGCTCGGGCGATGCTTCTTCGACGGGTCGTGCGCGTCGGGGATGACGGCCTCGCTGTCCTTGGCCACCCACTGGTGCGCACCGGCCGGGCTCTTGGTCAGCTCCCACTCGTGCTTGAACAGCAGCTCGAAGAAGTCGTGGCTCCACTGTGCCGGGGTGCGCGTCCAGGTCACTTCCAGGCCGCTGGTGATGGTGTCCCCGCCCTTGCCGCTGCCGAATGTGTTGGACCAGCCAAGGCCCTGGCTTTCCAGCCCCGCTGCTTCCGGTTCCGCCCCGACGTTGTCGGCCGGGCCGGCACCGTGGGTCTTGCCGAAGCTGTGACCACCGGCGATCAGGGCGACGGTTTCCTCATCGTCCATGGCCATGCGGCCGAAGGTATCGCGGATGTCGAAGGCGGCCTTGAGCGGATCGGGGTTGCCGTCCGGGCCTTCGGGGTTCACGTAGATCAGGCCCATCTGCACTGCGGCGAGCGGATTCTCCAGATCGCGCGAGTGGATGTCGCCATCAGCGTCGTCATCGGAGACCAGCACACCGTGGTCTTCCTGCACGCCCTCGGAGCCATGCGCATAGCGCACATCGCCGCCGAGCCAGGTGGTCTCGCGGCCCCAGTACACATCCTGGTCCGGCTCCCAGGTATCGGGGCGACCACCGGCAAAGCCCAAGGTCTTGAAGCCCATCGATTCGAGTGCGACGTTGCCGGTGAGGATCAGCAGGTCGGCCCAGGAGATGGCCTGGCCGTACTTCTGCTTGATCGGCCACAGCAGCCGGCGTGCCTTGTCCAGGCTGACATTGTCCGGCCAGCTGTTGAGCGGGGCGAAACGCTGCTGGCCGCGACCGCCGCCGCCGCGTCCATCGCCGATGCGGTAGGTGCCGGCGCTGTGCCAGGCCATGCGGACGAACAGGCCGCCGTAGTGACCGAAGTCGGCCGGCCACCAGTCCTGCGAATCGGTCATCAGCGCCTTGAGGTCGGCCTTCAGCGCGGTGTAGTCGAGCTGCTTGAACGCCTTGGCGTAATTGAAGCCGTCACCCAGCGGATTGGAGCGGTTGGAATGCTGGTTGAGCAGGTCCACGCGCAACTGGTTGGGCCACCAGTCGCGGTTGGTGGTGGCGTCGCCGACCAGGGCGTGGTTGAAGGGGCATTTTGCTTCGCTTTTCATGGGCATCTACCTGTGTACCAGCGAATGGGGAATCATCTGCGCGCAGGCGCCTATGGCGATGTCGGCGGCCCAACCTTCCCTCAGGGAGTGCGGTGCCACCAAGCCCCGGCGTGAGGGCCGGGACGTGCCGTGAAGGCATGCGGGACACGTTAAGCATTGTTATTCCATCGGTAAATTCGAATGAATCAACCGATGTGATAGTTGCGGCCTATTTATGTGGCGGCCTCAACGCTTCCCGCCGAACAGACCGCCACCCAGCTTTACCAAATCGCCGATGCCGAGCTGGCCGTCGCCGTCCTGGTCGAGCACCGAGGTGAGCAGGCCACCGCTGCTGGCGGCCTGGGCTTCCTGGCCGAGGGCCTGGCTGAGCTGGCCGGGATTGCCGCCGCTGGCAAAGCGCTGGGCGAGGTAGGACATGACGATGGGCGCGAGGATGGCCAGCAGCTGGCTGGTCTTGCTGCTGTCCAGACCGGTGGCCTGGCTCAGGCCCTGCGCGGCGCGGTCGCTGTTGCCGCCGAACACATGGCCCAGGATGCCGGCGCCATTGGTGGCACTGCCACCCCCGCCGCCCCCGAGCACGCTGCCGAGCAGCCCGCCCAGGTCGAAGCCACCACCGCCGGCGGGCGCATGATCGCGTTGCAGGGCGCCCAGCAGGGCTTCAGCACCTTGGGGCTGCTGTGCGTTGCGGCCCATCGCTCCAAGCAGCAGGGGCAGGGCCGCGCCGACCGCGCCGCTGGCCTGGTGCTGGTCGATGCCAAGCTGCTGGGAGACCTGCTGCAGGCCTTGGCCCTGCTGCAGCTGCTGGAAGAGGGAAGCGGCGAGTGATTCGGTGTTCACGGCGGACTCCGGAGCAGGAAGGGGGACGCGCCGAGCATAGCGCTGCATTTACTACGGTAATGCGAAGGCCTCAGGCCGCCGGCCTGGCCTTGGCGCCCCGGCCGGCGGCGCAGGTCAGTGGGTACGGTCGGAGGGCGTCGACGTCACCGCGATCTGCTGCAGCGTGGCGACGAAGTCCGGCAGCAGCACGCGGTTGCCATGCCCGCTCAGGTGGTCTGAATCGAAGAACAGCGGATCCAGCCCGTCCATCGCCGAACATGTACTGTCCTTGCACAGCAGCGGCAGCGGATCCCACACATGCAGCGCAGGATGCGCCGAGGCGAGCGATGCGAGCAGCGCCATCTGCGGCGCGCGCAGCCGCTCTAGGTCCGCGCGGGGCATCGTCAGGCCGTCGGCGCAGGCCGGATTCATCCGGTTGAACGGATCCGAACATCGATACGCGGAGGCCTTGAAGATGGGCAATGGCGCGTCGATCACGATCTTCACCTGCAGCGCCTCCAGGCGCGCCAGCACCGCTTCGGCGTCCTGTCTGGCGGCGCGGTCGTCGTCCGCGTTGCGGGCGTGCAGGATGTCGTCCATGACCACGGCATGCCCACGGCGCCAATCGCGGCCGCGCAGTTCGGGCATGCGCAGCGAGGCGATCAGCACCACATCTCCGGGCCGGGCCTGCGCCTCGATCTGCGCCAGGACGCGTTCGCGTGCGTCACTACAGTCGCCCGGTGCAGTGCCAAGCAAGGTGACGATGCCGCAGCCACCGCGCTCCAGCACGTGCAACTCCATCTCCAACTGCCGCGCGGCGATGGACACCATGGTCCGGTAGGCGGCGGCATGCGAGTCGCCGGCGACGAACAGCTGCCGACCTGCGAGGGTGGGGCCATCGACCGGCGGCACCGGTTTCCAGGCGGGATGCAGGTAGGGCCGCCACTGGTAGCCGTCGCCGGTGGTGCTGAGCGAGATGTCGTCGGTGTGCTGCACGATCAGGTAGGCACCCGTGGCGGACAGGCCCATGGCGGCAATGCCCATTGCCAGTACCGTGCGCGTGCGAAGGCGTGTGCCCCGCCGGCGTGCCGGATTTTCGATCCAGTGATAGGAGGCGCTGGCGATGGCCACCAGTACGACCGGGTAGGCCCACAACGCGATGCCCTGCATGCCGTAGGTCCAGCGCAGCAGCACCAGCAACGGCCAGTGCCAGAGATAGAGCGAGTAGGACAACACGCCGATGTAGACCAGCGGCCGCCATTGCAGCCCGCTCAGAACCGATGACCGTGCGCGGTCGGTGTCGTCGGCGGCGGCGGCGGCCAGCAGCATCAGCGTGCCAGCCACGGTGATCAGCGCGCCCGGGAAGGGAAACGAGAACCGGGACGCGAACCCGAAGCCCAGCGCCACCATCAGCAGGCCTGGCAGCGCCCACAGCCGCCAGCGCGCAGGTGCGCCGTGGGTCATCACGCGCTGGTACAACAATGCGCCTGCGGCCAGCTCCCACAACCGTGCCGGCAGCAGGTAAAACGCCGATGCTGGCGCGGTGGTCGCCTGCACGGCGGCGATCGCCAGCGACGCCGCGGCCAATACCGGCAACAGCCAGCGCGCGGCCGCGTGGGTCCGGCGGTGCTGCAGCCAGACGAAGTACACGAACGGAAACAGCAGGTAGAACTGTTCTTCCACCCCGAGCGTCCAGGTGTGCAGGAAGGGGTTGAGGTCGGCGCCCGGCGAGAAGTAGCCATCCTGCTGCCAGGCCAGCACCAGGTTGCTGACCCCCAACAATGCGCCCAGTCCGGTCTGGTCGAACTGCTCGTTGCGCCAGGCACGTGGCATCAGCAGGGCCGACAGCAGGAAAGTGACCAGCAGCATCAGCAGCAGCGCGGGCAGCAGCCGCAGCAGCCGCCGCCGGTAGAAATCGAGCAGGAAGCGGCCAAGGGTGGGGGTGGGCCGCGCTGCCAGGGACTGGCTGATCACGAATCCGGACACAACGAAAAACAGGTCCACGCCACTGAACCCGCCGGGCAGGAGCGCCTTGTTGGCGTGGAAAACGATGACGGCAACCACCGCCAGGGCACGCATGCCATCGATGGCGCCGAAGTGACGCGTTGGGAGCAGGGACATGACGGGGACCGTTACGGGGACGGGCCAGCATCAAGAGGGTGTTGTGCACCGGCAAGGGGCAATGGCGACACACCCTCCGAACTGGAACGTGCGTGGGGGCACGTGCGAGGTTCAGGTGCGCCTGCGGTTCAGCCAGGTTCGTCATACCGCCCATTCCAGCGTAGGCGCATGCCTACGCTGGATGACCCCGGCCACTGCCACGCGCGCTGGGCGCGCTGGATCAGATCAGTGCTTTCAGCCGGTACAGCGCTTCCAGGGCCTGCTTGGGGGTCAGCTCGTCCGGATCGATCGCGGCCAGCGCGTCCTGCGCGGCGGTGTTGGGTGCGTTGAACAGGCCGAACTGCTGCGGTGCATCCAGGGCCTGCGGGGCCACGGTGGCGGCCTGACTCTCGCCGCCGCGCTGCTCCAGTTCGGCCAGGCGACGCCGTGCCTGCGCGACGGTGGAGCGTGGCAGGCCGGCCAGGGCCGCCACCTGCAGGCCGAAGCTGCGGTTGGCCGGGCCGTCCTTGACCGCGTGCATGAACACCAGCGCTTCGCTGCCGTTCTTGTCGGTGTGTTCCACCGCATCCAGGTGCACGTTGGCGATGCCACTGGGGCCGCCTTCGTGCTGCTCGTCGGCCAGCGCGGTCAGCTCGAAGTAGTGGGTGGCAAACAACGTGTAACAGCGATTCTGGTAGGCCAGGTGGCGCGCCACCGCATCGGCCAGGGCCAGGCCGTCGTAGGTGGAGGTGCCGCGGCCGATCTCGTCCATCAGCACCAGCGAGTGCGCGCTGGCGTGGTGCAGGATGTAGCTGGTCTCGGCCATCTCGACCATGAAGGTGGACTGCCCGCGCGCGAGGTCGTCGCCGGCGCCGATGCGGGTCAGGATGCGGTCGATCGAACCGATCACCGCGCGGCTGGCCGGCACGAAGCTGCCGATGTGGGCCAGCAGCACGATCAGCGCGTTCTGGCGCATGTAGGTCGATTTACCGCCCATGTTCGGGCCGGTGATGACCAGCATGCGGCGGTCCGGATGCAGGTCCAGGTCGTTGGGCTCGAACGGCTGCTCGCGCACCGCCTCGACCACCGGGTGGCGGCCGCGTTCGATGCGCAGGCACGGCGCTGTTTCCAGCTCCGGGCGGGCCCAGTCCAGCGCCTGTGCGCGTTCGGCGAAGCCGGCCAGCACGTCCAGTTCGCTGAGCGCGGCGGCGCACTGCTTGAGCGGCTCCAACTTGCCGGCCAGCGTATCCAACAGCTGTTCGTACAGCAGCTTCTCGCGCGACAGCGAACGCTCGCGCGCCGACAGCACCTTGTCCTCGAAGGATTTCAGTTCTTCGGTGATGTAGCGCTCGGCATTGGTCAGGGTCTGGCGGCGGGTGTAGTGCACCGGCGCCTTCTCACTTTGGCCCTTGCTGATTTCGATGTAGTAGCCGTGCACGCGGTTGTAGCCGACCTTCAACGTGGCAATGCCGCTGCTGATGCGTTCGCGCTGTTCCAGGTCGATCAGGAACTGATCGGCATGGGTGGACAGGCGGCGCAGTTCGTCCAGCTCGGCATCGAAGCCTTCGCCGATGACACCGCCGTCGCTGAGCTTCATCGGTGGGGTGGGGGCGATCGCGCTGGCCAGCAGGTGCGCGCATTCGTCATGCGAGCCCAGCGCGTCGTGCAGCGCGACCAGGCGCGGAGAGTCCAGCGGGGCGAGCACGCGACGTACTTCCGGCAGCAGGCCGAGGCCATCGCGCAGGGTCGAGAAATCGCGCGGACGTGCCGAGCGCAGCGCCACGCGGGTGAGGATGCGTTCCAGATCGCCGAGCGCACGGAACGCTTCGCGCACATCGCCATCGGCGCCGCGGTCGATCAGCGTGGCTACCGCATCGTGGCGATGCACCAGCACCTCGCGCAGGCGCAGCGGACGGTGCAGCCAACGCCGCAGCAGGCGACCGCCCATGGGGGTGACGGTGGTATCGAGCACGCCGAGCAGGGTGTTGCGGGTGTCGCCGTCGACGCGCGTGTCCAGTTCGAGATGGCGGCGCGTGGCGGCGTTCATCGCGATCGCTTCGCTCGCCGTTTCGGTGGCGATCGCGGTCAGGTGCGGCAGGCGCTGTTTCTGGGTTTCCTCGACATAGCCAAGCAGGGCGCCGGCCGCCGCGGTCGCGCGCGGCTTGTCGTCGATGCCGAAACCGGTGAGGTCGTGCAGCTTGAAGAAGGCCAGCAGCTGGCGGCGGCCGCTGTCGGGATCGAACAGCCACGGCGCGCGGCGACGGATGCCGCTGCGGTGCTTGAGGAACTCCGGCCAGTTTTCTTCGTCGGGTACCAGCAGTTCGGCCGGCTCCAGGCGCGCCAGTTCGGCTTCCAGCGCGTCTTCCGAATCTACTTCGTTGACCAAAAAGCGACCGCCGGCCAGGTCGGCCCAGGCCAGGCCGAAGCCGTGCTTGCCGCGCGACAGCGCCATCAGCAGGGTGTCACGACGCTCGTCCAGCAGTGCCTCATCGGTGACCGTGCCGGGGGTGACGATGCGCACCACCTTGCGTTCGACCAGGCCCTTGGCTAGCGCCGGGTCGCCGATCTGCTCGCAGATGGCCACCGATTCGCCCAGCGCCACTAGCCGCGCCAGGTAGCCTTCGTAGGCATGCACCGGCACGCCGGCCATCGGGATCGGCGCACCGCCGGAGCTGCCGCGCTGGGTCAGGGTGATGTCCAGCAGCCGCGCGGCCTTGCGTGCGTCGTCGTAGAACAGCTCGTAGAAGTCGCCCATCCGGAAGAACAGCAGCAGGTCCGGATACTCGGACTTTGCGGCGAAGAACTGCTTCATGAGCGGGGTGTGTTCGGGCTGCTTATCGGTCACGCGGGGTCCATCAACGTCGGGGGCAGGCCGGAAGGCCGCCGGATGGACCATTGTAGGGGAGGGGGCCGGGCGGGCGAAGGGTCGCTCCCGGGCTCAACGGGTCAGCAGCGTCACATTGGGATGTGCGGCGATGATCTGCATGACGATATCGAAATAGGTCTGGCCCTCGCCGCGTTCCAGCGCCTGCAGTTGTGCGCTGACATGGCCGGGGTTGAACGGTCCGGCCGGATCCAGTTTGGCCTGCAGCCACGTGCGCGTTGCCGCTACTCCAAGCGCCCGGCGACTGTGTGCGATGTCCTTCCAGTGCAACTGGACGGTCGTGTGACCGGCCAGCGCGCCATAGGCGCCGTAGAGCATGTCATCCAGCGCATCCAGGCTTGGCCCGAGTTGCCAGTCTTCGTCGGGCATGAAGACGCGGTTGATCTCGGCGTAGAAGCTGGCGATGCCGTCGATCGCGCCGCCTTCCAGCACCAGGCAGGGGGGGCGCAGCGGGGCGGCTGCGTGCGGGGTGCTGGGCATGCCGGGGCATCCTTGATCAGGTCCGGCATGACGGTAGCAGCGCGGCCGTCATTTTCGCGGTAGTGTCCGCCTGCAAGCCGTTCGTGCGTTGTCAGCGTGACCACCCGGGCCGCAGGGCCTCTCCGCACCACAACCGGATGCCCACCATGCTCAGGCACCTCATTGCCGTTGCCTTCGCGCTCGTCCTCAGCGCCCCGGCCTTCGCCCAGGTCAAACCCTTCCCCGCAGGATTCCGCACCCAGGAGGTAGCCGTCGGCGATGCCACGCTGCATGTCCGGGTCGGTGGCAAGGGGCCGGCCGTGGTGCTGCTGCACGGGTTTGGCGATACCGGTGACATGTGGGCGCCGCTGGCCGCCGCGCTCGCCGCCCGGCATACGGTGGTGGTGCCGGACCTGCGCGGGATGGGGCTGTCCTCGCACCCGGCCGGCGGGTACGACAAGCGCACCCAGGCCGGCGACGTACGCGCGGTATTGGCCTCGCTCGGGATCGAGCAGGCCACGGTGGTGGGGCACGACATCGGCACCATGGTGGCCTTCGCGTATGCGGCGCGCTATCCGCAGTTGACCCGTGCGCTGGTGGTAATGGATGCGCCGGTGCCCGGCATTCCGCCGTGGGACGACATCGTCCGTAACCCGTTGCTATGGCACTTTGATTTCGGCGGTGCGGACATGGAGCGTCTGGTCGCCGGTCGCGAGCGGATCTATCTGGACCGCTTCTGGAACGAGTTCGCCGGCGACCCGAGCCGCATGGACGAGCCGTCGCGCGCGCACTACGCCACGCTGTACGCACGTCCGGCGCGATGAAGTCCGCCTTCGCCCAGTTCCATGCGTTCCGCCAGGATGGCCAGGACAACGCGCGCGTGGTTGCCGACCGGTTGACGATGCCGGTACTGGCCATCGGCGGGGAAAAATCCTTCGGCGCCAACGAGGCGGTGGTGATGCGCAACGCAGCGGTGGATGTCACCGGGGTGGTCATCCCCGGGGCAGGGCATTGGCTGATGGAAGAGGCGCCGGCGGCGACCATCGCGGCGGTGACCGGATTCATCGATGCGCCGCGCGCGATGCCGAAGTAGAGAGGAGGAGGCCTGGCGCGCGCGGCGTCGCTGGGTGGCTGCTGCCTGAACGCAGAGCGGCACGTTGACGCGCCGTGGACATGATTTCACCACCCATTGCAGCCTTGGGGCGGACACTCACCCCATGTCCTGCGAGTAAGGAGAAGACCGTGAAGAATATCCAACGTGTGTTGTGCATGGGCGCGCTTGTCGCCGCATCGTTCGGCGCTGCCGCCCAGAACTACGGTCCGAAGGACGAAGGCCGCCGTTTCAATGACGGCAGCAAGGTGGTCTGCAAGAACGTGGAAGTGCAGCGCAACAGCCGCGATCCGAACCGTATTGCCGGTACCGCTACCGGTGCGGTGGTAGGTGGCCTGCTGGGCAACCAGGTCGGCGGTGGCAACGGCAAGAAGCTGGCCACGGTGGCCGGTGCGGTCGCTGGTGGCGCTGCGGGCCGCAACATCCAGGGCCGCAGCCAGCAGAACAACGGCGACCGCGTGGTCGAACGCCGCTGCGAGCGCCAGTACCGCTGACCCCCGCGCGGTACGTGGACGCGGTTCAACAGCGCCGGCCTTGAGGCCGGCGTTGTCGTATGCGGGCCCCTTGGTTGGTGTCCGGGCAGCCGTATACTCCGGCGACACCCAAGGATGACCGGACTGTGAGCGAAGCGCTTGAACCCGGCAGCACCCCCGACGCCTCTGCCGAGGTGTCCGATCACGCCGGCCGCTTCGCCCGGTTGCGCGAACGCACCGACGAACTCGAACTCTTCATTTCCGGCCTTCTGGCGTTCGCACTGCTGGCCGTTCCGGGGCGTATCTTCGATGCGTGGGCCGGCAGCACCGTGCACACCGAGGGCGTCTACGCTTATGCGCTGTGGTTCGGCTTCAGCACCAGCGTGGGGTTGTGCTACGTGGTGGCCCTCGCGCTGATCGCGCACCTGGCGATCCGTGGCTACTGGGTCGGATTGATCGGCTTGAAGATCCATTTCCCTGACGGCATCCGCTGGGATCGGATTCCGCTGATGGGGCCGGTATCGCGGGCGTTCTACCGCTCGCGCGTGGTGAGCCTGGAGCAGGTGATCGCCAGCGCCGACCGCGCTGCATCGACGCTGTTCTCGGCCACGTTGCTGTTCGCGCTGACCATGACCCTGATCGGCGTGGGCTCGGTGCTGCTGCTGAGCGTGGCTGGTTTGGTCGGGGCGCTGCTGGGCGACACCGACCGCATCGCGCTGATCATGGTGGCGGTGGTCTTCGCAGCGCTGCTGCTGGTGAGCACCGTGCCGCTGGTGATGGAAAAGCAGGTTGCCCGACGGCAGGCACAAGGGAAGCCCAGCGCGGGGCTGGAGCGGGCCGTCCATCGGGTACTCGGCGTCAGCCAGTGGCTCATACCGATGCGACTGCTGCTGCCGGTACAGCTCACCCTGCAGAGCAATCTGTATGCCCGCAATTTCATGGTGGCCTACTTCGTCGCGATCATGGCGGCGATGACCATCGGCGGCGTGCAGACGATCAGTTCGGCCACGTTTTCATTGTTCAACCGCTACGAGGTGATGACCAGCGAAGCGGTGGAAAACGGGATGCTGAGCGCCCACTACGAAGCGCTGCGGGTGGATCATGACCGGTTGCGGCGCTACCCGATGATCCCCAGCGATGTGGTCCAGGGTGCGATGCTGCGGCTGTTCATTCCGCATCAGCCGCAGCGCGACAACCCGCAGGCGCGGCAGCGCTGCACCGCACTGCCGGGAGGCGAGAACGCGCGGGTCGGGCAGGACGCCGCGCGAGCGGCGGTCCAGTGTCTGGCGCTGTTGTGGACGGTCACGCTGGATGGCAAGCCGGTGGCGCTGGACGGTTTCGTGCCGATGGAACGGCGCGACCTGGAGATGCGCGGGCTGGTGGGCTACCTGCCGCTGTCGGCGCTGCCACCGGGCCGCCACGATCTGCTGCTGGTCTGGAATGCCGACAGCGATGCGAAAGGTGCCGGACGCCGGCGCGAGTACCGCATTCCGTTCTGGTACGCGCCGGATCCGTCGCGCTGAGCGGTCAGTGCGTGCGGCTGCGGTCGCCCAGGCGCCACACCGCCAGCCCACCGTAGAGCACGAGCAGCGCGGCCAGCGTCCACAGCTCGTGGCTGACCTCGCCCAGGCGGGCATCCATCTGGTTCAGGCGCACCATCAGGTTGATGCCGGCGGTGGTGGGCAGCAGGTGGGCCAAAGCGACCAGCGCTGGCGGCGAGGTGACCGCCGGCCAGGACAGATTGGCCAGGAAGAACAGCGGGATCGAGCAGGCGATCACCACCTGGAAGGCGCGTTCGCGGGTGGCGAAGAAGCTGCCGACGAACAGGCCGAACGCCACCGTGGCGGCAATGAACAATGTACCGCCGAGCAGTTGCCCGAGCGGGTTCCCGCCGCGCGGATAGTCCTGCACCCACGCGGTGAGGCCGGCGTAGTAGAGCAGGCCCAGCAGGCCGATGATGCCGAAGCCAAGCGCCATGCCGGCCAGGGTGGGCAGGTCGAAGCGCAGGCGTCGGTCGAGTGCCAGGCGCCGCGTCCCCAGCAGCACGCCAATGCCCATCAACAGCGTCTGGTGCACGATCAGTTCGGCCACACCGGGCACGATGGCGCTGCCGTAGCCTTCCAGCGTGTTGAACAGCGGCCGCTGCACCAGGGTGATCGGCGGTGGCTGCGGGGCGCCCATGAAGGCGGCCTGCGAAACCGCTGTTTCGCGCGCGAACGCGGTCAGTGCATCGGCCACGCCGCCCAATACCCAGCTGGCGCGGCCGAGGTAGGCACCGTTGCCCATCAACACCAGGTGGCCGGCGCCGCCGCGCAGGATGTCGCGCTCCAGTTGGGCGGGAATCAGCAGGATGCCTTCGGCCTCGCCGCGCTCGAGCGCGTGGCGGGCCTGGTCGAGGGTGGCGGGTTGGGCAACGATGCGCACGGTGCGCAACGCGTCCACGCGGCGCAGCAGTTCGCGGCTGGTGGCACTCTGGTCGTGGTCCACCACCACGATGGGCAGGTTGCTGGCAACCTGGTGGCGGTACGCGGCCGGGTAGAAGAACGAGTACAGCACCACCGCGCCAATCATGAGCACGACCGCATAGCGGTCGGTCAGCACCGCGCGCAGGGTCTGGCGCAGGCTGCTAGTGAAGCGGCTCATGCGGCCGCTCCGTTGGAGGCCACGGGCGTGGGCAGGGCGCGGGCTGCGACGATCAGGCGCCAGCCGCCGATGCCGCCGGCCACCAGCACCATCAGCAGCAGCGTCGCCAACGGCCATAGCGAGACCGACCACGGCGCGCCGACAAACTGCTGCTGGGTCTGCAGCTTGACGTAGGCGGTGAGCGGCAGCAGCAGGTTCCAGACACGGGTGAACAGCGGCGCATCCACCACGGGGAAGGTGGCCCCGGAGAATGCCAGCGCGGTGCCGATGCTCAAGCCGATGGCCGACAGCGCGGTGCCCATGTCACGGGTGAGTCCCACAAACAGCAGCGCCACCGCCGCGCATGCGAGGTAGAGCAGCGGCTGGCCCAGCATCAGCAACAGCAGGCTGCCGGCGATGCCGTCGCCGCGCAGCAGCGCCAGGTACAACACGCCGAGCGCGCCATAGGCCGAGAACAGTGCGACATAGGGGCAGATCTTGCCGGCGATGGCCGCCCAGGGGGCGCTGCCCAGCCACGCACGCAGCTGGCCGTCGCGCACCTCGCGGCCCAGGCTGGCGGCCACCGCCAGCGCCAGGCCCAGCGACAACACCGCCGGAAACAACAGCGGCAGCAGGAACAGTTCGTAGCTGCGCGCCGGGTTGTGCAGGATGTCCGACTGCACCGCGATGGGCGGCGCGCGCAGTTTGGCCGGGCCGACCTGTTTGCCGATGCCGCCGGTCAGGAGGCGCGCGTTCCACGCACCGACCGCTTCCACGATATCGCGCACCGCCGACTGCCCGGTGGTGAGGTAGGTGGCGTTGTAGTAGGCGAACACGGTGCCCTGGCTGCCACGCAGCGCCTGGCGGGTGGCATCGCGGGGGACCAGCACCACGGCAAAGACCTCCAGCCGCCGCAGTTCGGCCTGCGCATCGGCCAGACTGGCCGGTTGGCTGGCCACGGCGATGCCCGGACTGGCATCCAGCATGCGGGCGAGCAGACGGCTCTCGGCACTGTGGTCGAGGTCGACAATGGCAATGGGAATGTCGCGCATCACCGATGCGGCGAACAACCAGGCCATCACCGCCAGCATCAGCAGCGGCAACAGCGTCACCAGCAGCAGGTCGGCGCGGTCGCTGCGCAGGTGCTGCAGCTCGCGCTGGAAGGCGGCGCCGAAGCCCGCCCGCCGCAACCGGTTCATCCCTGCGGCCACGCGAACAGAACGCTCATGCCGGGGCGGAAGCCCTCCACGCGCGCCACCGGGCGCAGCCGGATCTCGAAGCTGCGCACGTCGTAGCCCGACGACTGCCGGGTAGCGCGCCAGGTAGCGTAATCGCCGGCCGGGTTGATGAAGTACACCTCGAACTCGACATCGCGATCCAGCGCGGGTACCTGCCCGCGCAGACGGTTGCCGATCTTCAGGCCGCGCATCTGCGATTCGCGCAGGTTCACCGATACCCACATGCGGTCGATGTCGACCAGGGTGAACACCGGGTAGCCCGCCGGGACCAGTTCGCCCACATCGGCCATGCGCTTGTTGATCTCGCCGGCCAGCGGCGCGCGGCCGTTGACCTCCTCACGCGCGGCGTCCACCTCGGCCACCGCGCCGCGTGCCTGGCGGACCTGGCCCTGTGCGGCACGCTTGTCCTGCTCGCGCGCGCCGGCCAGCGCCTGGTCGTACTGCGCACGGGCGGCATTGGACAGCTCGCGCGAACTGCGCGCCTGGGCCAGCGCTTCGTCGCGCTTCTGCCGGGTCATCACGCCTTCGTTGAACAGGTTCTGCACGCGCTGGTAGGTGGCATCGGCCAGCGTGGCACCGGCTTCAGCGCGTTTCCAGTTGGCCTGCGCCGCGCGGATGTCTTCGCTGCGCGCGCCGGCATCGGCCTTGTCGGCCACGGCGCTGGCCGCTTCCAGCGCGCCTTGCGCCTGTTCTTCCTTGGCGGCCACTTCCGGGCTGTCCAGCACGAACAGCACCTGGCCGACCTTGACCCGGTCGCCCTCGCGCACCTTCAGTTCGGCCAGGCGTGCGGTGATCTTGGCGGCCACGTTGACGGTGTCGGCATCGGCCATGCCCTGCAGCTGTTCGGCCGGGCTGCGCCAGGCCAGCCACAGGCCGACCACCACCACGATCGCCAGCACCAGCGCGAGGGCAATACCGAGTTTGCGCTTGTTCGGCGGCGGCGCATCGGCAGGCGCCTGCAATGTGTCATTCATGCGCGATCACCTCGTCGGCCTGGCGGCGGAATTCGTCATAACGGTCCATCTGTCCACTGATCTCCAGCAGTTGTGCCAGCGCCACGTCGTACTGGTAGGCCGCCTGTGCGCGTTCCACCTGCGCACCGCCCAGCCCCAGCCGCGCGTCGATCACGTCCAGCGAGGTGGCCTGGCCTTCGCGGAAGGCCAGCTCCTGCAGGCGCAGGTTCTCGCGGTTCTGTTCGATGCTGCTGTCCAGCAGCAGGAACTGCTGGCGTGCGGTATCCAGTTCGTACCAGGCCTTGCGCACGCCCAGGGTGACCTGGTTTTCCGCTTCGCGCAGGCCGGCTTCGGCCTGCTCCTGCTGCGCGCGTGCGGCGCTGATCTGCGCCGGGCGCGAGCTGGGAGACAGGAAGGTGTACTTCACGCCGATGCCGAACGCCCAGTCCGGGTCGGTCAGCATTTCGTCGCGGCGCAGGAAGTCGTACTGGCCAAACAGGTACACGGTGGGCTTGAGCTTGGCCTGCTGCACGCGTACGCCTTGCTCGGCCTGCGCCACCAGTGCGCGCAGTCGCGCGATCTGCGGCTGCCGGGCCTGCGCATCGCGTTCGAAGGTGGGCAGCGCGCCGATCGGCGTGCGATGCACGAACAACGGCGACAGCGGGCGCACTTCGCCTCCGCTGCGCAGCAGGGTGGCCAGCGCGGCCTTCAGGGTCTGCAGGTCGTTGAGCGACTTCTGGTAGTCGCGCTCGGCCTTGTCGCGGGCCACGTTGGCCTGCAGGCGCTGGGCACGGGTGGCGAAGCCTTCGCGTTCCAGCTTCAGCGCATCGTCGAGGTGGCGCTGCAGCCCGTCGCGCACGTCACGGCGCACGTCCACGGCCTGCTCGGCCAGGCGCTGCCCGAAGTAGGCCTGGGCCAGCTGCACGCTCAACGACTGGCGCTGCGATTCGCGTTCGGCGCTGGCCTGCGCGGTGGCGCCGGCGGCGGCCTGCTGCGCGGCCGGGATCAAACCGCCGGTGTACAGCGGCAGCACCGCGGTGACGACCGGACGGGTGCGCCAGTCGCGCTCGGTGAACTGCAATGGCGAGTCGATGCCGAACGCCTCGGCCACCGGCGCCAGCGAGCCCAAGGGCAGGGTCAACGTCTTCTGGAACTGCAGGCGGCGCACTTCACCGGTGATCTCCGGCAGGCGCAGCAGACGGGTGGCATCCTGCAGGTCCTGCTTGTTACGCACCGAGGCATCGGCGGCGGCCAGTGCGTCGGACACCTGTTCCAGGCGCTGCTGCGACTGCTGCCAGTCCAGCGCGGGAACGGCCGCCTCGCCGATGGGCAACTGGGCCATGGCCGCGCCGCTGCACAGGAGCAGGGCCGTGCAGTGAAATCCTTTCTTTACGCGCGCAAGCGCCGTGTGCCGGCTCACGAATGGGCATTCCGTATGTAAAGCATTCGGTAAAGTATGGTGCGCGCCGCGTGAAGCCCGGGTCTTCACACCGGGCCTTGGCGGTGTCGGTGCGTCCGACGCCGGCGATGCCGTTTGTATGCGGTTTGACGTTCTCGATTGGGCGGCGCGGAAGGTGCCGAAATGCTGCGGCCACCAACGGYGGTCGCCTACCGGGGCATTCACGTTCGGGTCGGGGATTGGCCGTGGGTCGACCCACACCGGGTAGGTACCGACCGTGGGTCGGTACGCCCCTGGCCGCTCAACGGGTCGGCGGATTCCCGGCGATGGTGCGCGCGCCGGTGATGATCATGCGCAGCATCTGCGACAGCTGCTCGATCAGTTCGGCGTCCTTTTCCTGCGGCTGGTCCACGGCGGTGGCCCCCATGGCGAACACCAGCCGGGTGATCGCCTTGGACGCCAGCGCCGGTTCGTGCAGCACCGCGCCGCCATCGGCGGCGGCCAGCCGGATCAGGTCGACCCGCAGTTCGTCTTCGAAGTAGTTCAGTTCGCGGTCCACCGCCTGCTTGAACGCGTCCGAGCCGGCGCTGCCTTCGCGCAGCAGCACGTGCAGCAGCTTGTGGTCGGCGCGCAGCTGTTCGAAGAAGGTCTCCACCGACAGCCGGATCACGCTGCGCTCGGACGACGCCGCGCGCTGGCGCGCCTCGCCGATGATCGTGCGCAGCGAACGCCCGGACAGATCGATCAGCGCCACGGTCAGTTCGTCCATGTCGCGGAACTGGCGGTAGAACGAATTCGGGGCGATGCCCGCCTCGCGGGCCACTTCGCGCAGGCTCAGCGTAGAAACACTGCGGTGCGGGCCGATCAGGGCCAGCGCGGCGGCCAGCAGGTCGTCGCGCGAGATCGAGGCTTTGCGCGCCGGATGGGCATCGTCGGCAGCGGACAGGGGCAGGTCTGGGGAGGTCATCGGGGGCAGGGCGGTCAAGTCCCTGAATCATAGCCCGTCCGATCAATATACAAGTGTATACACGCATGTATGTGCGTGCGTATAGTGACCCCATGAGCGCCCAACCCCGCCCCCCGATCCGCCGCCGCAACCCGATCTCGCCCCGTCATTGGGTGTCCGAGGAACTGTTCGACTTCTGGGCCGGGCGTCTGCACCCGCTGTGGACCCTGCGCCGGGCGCGGGCGCGGCTGGTGGCGCGCGAGCAGGCCAGCGCGGATGCGGTCACCCTGGTGCTGCGCCCGAACCGGCATTTCCGTGGGATGCAGCCGGGTCAGCACGTCACCCTTGGGGTGGACATGGATGGGCGCCGGCTGTCGCGCAGCTACAGCCCTACGCGGCTGGCCGACGGCACGCTGGCGATCACCGTCAAAGCGATCGAGGGCGGCAAGGTCAGCCAGCACCTGGCCCATCACGCGGCGATCGGTGAGGCGTTCGAACTGGGCCAGGCCTTCGGCGAGATGACCGTGGATCCCATACAAGCCCAGCGCCTGCTGCTGTTGGCGGCCGGCAGCGGGATCACCCCGATGCGCGCGCTGCTGCGCCAGCTGGATGCCGCCGGTATGCCCGGCACAGTGGACCTGGTGTACTGGGCCCGCCGCCGCGAGGAACTGTGTTTTACCGACGAACTGGCGGCACTGGCCGCGCGCCATCCGAACCTGCGCGTGCACCTGGCACTGACCCGCGACCCGCACGCCGCGTCGCCGCGCGTGGATGCCTACGCGTTCGATGCGCTCGGCGACCTCCGTGCGGCCCAGGTGCTGGTGTGCGGCCCGGGTGGCTTCGTTGATGCCGCCCGCGCGCGCTTGCAGGGCACCGTGGCCGCGCTGCAGTTCGAAGCGTTCACCCCGCCGCTGCTGCCCGACGCGGAAACCGGCACGGTGCAGGTCGAACTGCGCCGCAGTGGCCGCACCCTGACCCTGCCGCGCGGCACCTCGCTGCTGCAGGCGCTGGAAGCCGAAGGTCTGCGCCCGGCCAGCGGCTGCCGCATGGGCATCTGCAACACCTGTGCGTGCGGCAAGGCCTCCGGCGTCACCCGCCACACGCTCACCGGCGAGTACGCCGATGAACCGGCCACGCAAGTGAAGCTGTGCGTCAACAGCGCCAGCACCGACCTGATCCTGGAGCTCTGACCATGTCTTCCGTCCAGAACCGCGCGCTTTCCGCCGCTGAACTGCACGCCTTCGGCGATGAACTCGATGCGCTGCGTGCGCGCCAGCTGGCCACGCTGGGGGCCGCCGACGCGCGTTACATCCGCCGCGTGGTGGCCGGCGTGCGCTGGACCGGCGTGGCCGGCCGCGCGCTGCTGTTCCTCGGTGCCTTCGTGCACAGCGTGCTGATCCCGGCGTGGATCGCCGGCGTGGCGCTGCTGGCGCTGTCCAAGATCCTGGAAAACATGGAGCTGGCGCACAACGTCATCCACGGCCAGTACGACTGGATGGGCGACCCGCAGCTGCAGGGCAGCACCTACGAGTGGGACATCGTCGGCACTGCCGACAACTGGCGCAAGACGCACAATTTCCGCCACCACACCTACACCAACGTGCGCGGGCTGGACGACGACATCGGCTATGGCCTGTTGCGGATTTTCCCCGAGCAGCGCTGGCGCCCGTTCTACCTGACCCAGCCGGTGGTGGCGGTGGTGTTCGCGCTGCTGTTCGAATGGGGCATCGCCATCCAGGACCTGCGCGTGGGCCGCTGGTTCGCCGGCAAGATCACCTTCCGCCAGCTGCTGGCACAGGCGCGCCCGGTGGGCCGCAAGATGGGCAAGCAGATGTTCAAGGACTACCTGCTGTTCCCCGCGCTGGCCGGCCCGTTCTTCCTGCCGGTGCTGCTGGGCAACGTGGTGGCCAACCTGATCCGCAACGTGTGGACCTACGTGATCATCTTCTGCGGCCACTTCACCGCCGATGCCGAGACCTTCCCCAAGGAATGCGTGCGCGATGAAAGCCGCGGCCACTGGTATCTGCGCCAGCTGCGTGGCTCATCCAACCTGACCGGTGGCAAGCTGATGAACGTCATGTCGGGCAACCTCAGCCACCAGATCGAACACCACTTCTTCCCGGACATCCCGGCCAACCGTTACGCCGATATCGCCGTGGAAGTGAAGGCGATCTGCACGCGTTACGGCCAGCACTACAACACCGGCTCGCTGCCGAAACAGTTCGGCCAGGTGATGTGGCGGATCGTGCGCCACGCCTTCCCGAGCAAGCCGGGGCGGGTGCGCGCGCTGCCGGCCGGCGCCCGGCCGCAGGTACAGCAGGGCTGAGCCGGTGGACGACGGCTCAGTCGTCGTCCACTTCCATCCTGCCTTCGGCCAAGGGCACGCGTGTGCCGTCCAGCAGGCCGCGGCTGAGTGTGCCGTTCTCGATGAACAGCAGCTCGCCGTTCTCGCCCTTCTTGATGCTGCTGTCGATGGCGATGATGCGGTCACCGTGGAAGCTGCTCACGTGCGGCATCGAGGTATGGCCGACCACGATGCGCTTGAGCTGCAACTGTTCGAGCAGTGCCTGCACCTGGGCGGTATCCATGCGTCCATCGAAGTAGCCGCGGTACCAGATCGGGCTGGTCTTGCCGTCGAACAGGCGCGCGCTGTCCGGCGCGGCCTTGACCTGCTCACGTGGCAGCCCGACCGAGGCCTGGTAGGTGGCGTTGGTGGCGTCCATGGCGCGCACTAGGTCGAGGTTCTCCGGGGCGATGCCGCCGTGCAGGAACAGCGTGTCGCCGATCTTCAGCAGCACCGGACGGGTGCGCAGCCATTGGCCGATCACCGAATCGGCGCCGTACAGCGCCGGATACGAACGATCCAGCAGCTGCGCACTCCTGAGGTACTTCGGGTTGACGTAGCGCAGGTCGTCGTACAACACCATCGTCTCGTGGTTGCCGAGCACGAAGTGCACCGCGCCACCGGCCGCGCTGGCCTGCTGCTGCAGGCCGTAGAGCAGCCAGAACGCCTCGGTCACCTGCGGCCCACGGTCGAACACATCGCCGGCCACCACCAGCGTGGCATCGCCGAGGGCCCAGTGGTCCTGCGCATCGATGACATGGTGGGCGCGCAGCAGCGTCACCAGCAGCCCGTACTGGCCATGGATGTCCGACAACGCGACGATGCGCGGCGTGGCCGGGTACTGCGCGACCTCGGCGGTGCGTGGCGGCAGCACACTCACCTCGTGCGGGTAACCGCATTCGGGCGCGACCACGGTGACCTCGCCGCGCGCTGGCAGATCGCGGCGGACCACGTGGTCGTTGCACACCCACTGCGCCTGCAGGCCCGTGTCGGTGCGGAACACGTACGGGCCATCGGCCTCCACGTGCTCGGCCGGTTGCGGCACGTCGCGGGCCGTGGCGGAGGCGCTCAGCAACAGGGCCGAGCACAGCAGGGCGCACGGCAGGTGCGATGAAGGGCGGGACGGCATCGACAGGTTCCTTGGGCAGCGGCAACGACGCAGGCCAATGCCCGCGTCGTGATCCTACGCCGCCCGCGCCGCGCCCGGCATGCGCCGTTGGTACCGGTCGATGTGCCGCAACAGGCGGCTCGTGCCGACTCAGCCGCGCTGCAGTGCCTGTCGCTCCGGTGCATCGGGCAGGTCGTCGCTGGCCAACACCACGCGGTTGCGGCCGCGCTTCTTGGCCTGGTACATCGCCGCATCGGCGCGGGCCATCAGCCGCTCGTAGTCCGGGTGGCCATCGTGGGCGGCCACGCCGATGCTGGCGGTCAGCGCCAGGGTGCTGCCGTTGGCCAGCGGCGCCGGTGTCTGCGCGATCTGCCGGCGCAGGTTCTCGGCGATCACCTCGGCCTGCGCGGCATTGGCGGCCACCAGCACCACCACGAACTCTTCGCCGCCATAGCGGAACAGGTAGTCGCTGCCGCGGGTGAGCTGGCCCAGCAGCGCGGCCACATGCTGCAGGGCGCGATCGCCGCCGTCGTGGCCGTGGGTGTCGTTGATCGCCTTGAAGTGATCCAGATCCAGCAGCAGCACCGAGAACGGCGTGTGCGCCGAGTTGGCCAGTTCGATCTCGCGACGCAGCACCGTGGGCAGGAAGCGGCGGTTGAGCAGGTTGGTCAGTGCGTCGCTGCCGGCATCGAGCTCGCCGATGCGCTCGAACAGCATGCTCATCAGGGTGCGGATACGCGCGAGCTGCTCGCGGATGCCCTGCAGCGCGCTGAAGCGCGTCGTCAGGTCTGCGCGCGCGAGCGCAGCATGCAGTTGCGCGTCCACGCGTGCGATCAACGCACCTACCTGCGCCGTCTCGCTGCTCTCGCCAAAACTGGGGATGCCCTTGTGGGTGAACCACAGGCCGAATTCGGAATGGGCCAGGTCCACGGTATCGGCATCGGTGGCCTGGCTGGCGATGGCGTACAGCAGTGCGTTTTCCCAATCCAGCAGCAAGGCGCGCTGGCGTTCGCGTTCGGTGCTCACGTTCTGCACCAGCGAGAACAGCCGGTAGGCCGCATCGGTGCGCGAGGAACGCTCGCGTGCATGGGTATAGGCCAGGGTCATGCCTTCCAGCGCGATATCCACCGAGGCGCTCAGGCAGCGGATCGCTTCGAAGGCGATGGCGCTGCTGGGAGCGTGCGCCACGATGCGCTCGAACAGGCGTTGCTTGAGCACGCGCGCGCCACGGGTGACCAGGTCCACCGGAATGCCCACCCGCGCATGCACATCGCCGATCACCCGCTGCGCGGCCACCAGCGCCGGGATGCTGTCGATGGTGGCGGTCAGCAGTTGCGTCAGCCAACGCTGCATGGCCGGTTTCAGGCGCAGGCGCACCTGGTCGTGGGACAGAAAGCGGCTGGCGCGCGGGTCCTCCAGCAGCACGTCATAGAAGTGATGGGCCAGGTCCGGCGGCGACTGTGCGGCCAGCTCGGCCAGCAGTGCGGCAGCGTCGGCGCCGGTCGCCAGCAGGGTCTGCTGCCAGGCATCGGCCAGCGGACGGCTGGCCTCATCCAGGTTTGGAACGATATCCACGATGATTGCTCTTCCCGCCACAGGGGCCGTCGAACCTTAGCGGCCGCCTGCGGTTGTAATGAAGTTACAGACTGAACGCCAGCCCAAGTGTAATAGTCTCCGCGCGATACCCTGCTTAACCTGCGCACATTGTTCTGGAGACACCTTCATGGGTCACGACCACGATCACCTGCCCAGCGAAATCCGCCACGAAAAACCACTTTGGTGGGCACTCGGCCTCACCACTACCTTCCTGGTGGTGGAAGTGGTGGGTGCGTTCTGGACCAACAGCCTGGCGCTGTTGTCCGATGCCGCGCACATGGCCACCGACACCCTGGCGCTGATGATCGCGCTGGTCGCGGTGCGGCTGAGCCGGCGCCCGCCCGATGCCAAGCGCACCTACGGCTACGCACGGCTGGAGGCACTCGGCGCGATGATCAACGGCGGCATGCTCTTCGTGGTGGCCGCCTACATCCTGTGGGAGGCGGTGGCGCGTTTCCGCCAGCCGCAGGAAATCGCCTCCACCGGCATGCTGGTGATCGCCGCGATCGGCTTGGGCATCAACCTGATCTCCATGCGCCTGCTGCGTGCCGGCAGTGGCGAAAGCCTCAACGTAAAGGGCGCTTACCTGGAAGTGTGGGCCGACATGCTTGGCTCGGTCGCGGTGATCATCGGCGCGCTGTTGATCCGCTGGACGGGCTGGAAGCCGATCGATCCGATCCTGGCCGTGCTGATCGGCCTGTGGGTGCTGCCGCGCACCTGGGTGCTGCTGCGCGAGGCGATCAATGTGCTGCTCGAAGGCGTGCCCAAGGGCACCGACCTCAACGCCGTGCGCACCGCGCTGGGCGCGCAGCCCGGCGTGGTCGACGTGCATGACCTGCATGTGTGGGCGCTGGCCTCCAGCACGCCAGCGCTGACCGCGCATGTGGTGATGGCCGACGCGGTGGATGCCGACCGCCTGCGGCGCACGTTGACCGCCACGCTGCACGACCAGTTCGGCATCGAACATGTGACCCTGCAGATCGAGGCGGATCATTGCGGCGACAGCTGCAGCGTCGGCAGCCCCAAGGCCGCCGACGCGCATGCCGGCCACGATCACGACGATGGGCATGACCACCTCGCGCGGGACGACCGCCGCCGCGCGCATCCGGATGCGCAGGGCCATCACGGCCATCCGCATCCCTGAACCGGCGCGCCGGCCGACGCTGCGGCCATCGCCGTGCAGGGCGGGGCAGGCTTGCCGCTACAATGCGGGTCTGCCTTGCCATCTGTCGGAGATACTGCAGTGACCCGGAAACTCGTACTGTTGCGCCACGGCCAGAGCCAGTGGAACCTGGACAACCGCTTCACCGGTTGGGTGGACGTTGAGCTGACCGAACAGGGCCGCCGCGAGGCCGCCGCTGCCGGCCGCCTGATGCGTGAAGAAGGGCTGCAGTTCGATGTCGCGCATACCTCGGTGCTCAAGCGCGCCATCCACACCCTGCAGGGTGCCCTGGCCGAGCTGGACCAGGACTGGCTGCCGGTCAGCAAGAGCTGGCGCTTGAACGAGCGTCACTACGGTGGCCTGCAGGGCCTGGACAAGGCCGAGACCGCGGCCAAGCACGGCGAGGACCAGGTCAAGATCTGGCGCCGCTCCTACGACATCCCGCCGCCGGCGATGGACGTCGAAGACCCGGGCCATCCGATCCACGACCGCCGCTACGCCGGCCTGGACCGCAACGCGCTGCCGGGCACCGAATCGCTGGCCACCACGCTGGATCGCGTGCTGCCGTACTGGTTCGATGCGATCGCCCCGCAGCTCAAGGACGGCAAGACCGTGCTGGTCACCGCCCACGGCAACTCGCTGCGCGCGCTGTACAAGTACCTCAACCACGTCTCGCAGGAGGCCATCCTGGAGCTCAACATCCCGACCGGCATTCCGTTGCTGTTCGAGTTGAACGATGACCTGAGCGTGCAGTCGTTCCGCTACCTGGGCGATCCGGAAGCCGCGCGCAAGGCCGCCGAAGCAGTGGCGAACCAGGGCAAAGCGAAGTAACCCCGAAAGGCCGGCACAAACCGGCCTTTTTGCTGGTAGAGCCACCCCATGGGTGGCTGCCCCACGATGCCGGATGCCGCGCAGCCACGCATGGCGTGGCTCTACCGCGGTGCCGGACGCCGCGCGGCCACGCGTGGTGGTTCCACTGTGGTGTCGGCCAATCACCCAGCCGGCCGGTGTGACCTTTGGCCGGTCCCCCACCGCGCCGGCCGCGCTACGCTGCTTGATTGCCCGTCATCCGGGCGATGTATCCATCTGTAGCCGGAGAGTCGAATGAAGTTTTCCAAGCTGGTCCCGCTGGGCCTGACCGTCGCCATCGCCGCCTCGCTGGCGTCGTGTGGCAAGACCGATACCGCGCCTGCCGCGACTGCCGACGCGGCCAAGCCCGCCTTTGACACGTCGCAGATCAAGACCCCGCTGATCTCGCTCAACAGCGCCGACCTGGACCCGTCCATCTCTGCCTGTACCGACCTCAACGGCTTCGTCAACAGCAAGTGGCTCAAGGCCAACCCGGTTCCCAACGACCAGACCACCTGGGGCAGCTTCGAAATCCTGCGCGAGCGCTCGCTGGAAGTGCAGCACGCGCTGGTCCAGCAGGCCGCCGCCAGCACGCCGAAGGCTGGCTCGGTGGAAGCCAAGATCGGCGACATCTGGAAGACCGGTTCGGACGAGGCCAAGATCGAAGCGGCCGGCATCACCCCGCTGCAGCCGCAGCTGGACAAGATCGCCGCACTGAACGACACCGCCGCCATTACCCGGTACCTGCGCGGCAGCCAGGCGCAGGGCCAGGGCGTGCTGTTCTCGCTGTTCGCCAATGCCGATTACAAGGACTCGGGCAACGTCATCGCCTATGTCGGCCAGGGCGGCCTCGGCCTGCCGGAGAAGGGCTATTACTTCGACGCGTCGCAGGCCAAGATCCGCGATGCCTACGTGGCCTACATCGCGCAGGTGCTGACCCTGTCCGGCGTGGATGCCGAGCAGGCCAAGACCCAGGCCAAGGCCGTGCTGGACTTCGAAACCCGCCTGGCCAAGGCGTCGCTGTCGCGCATCGAACTGCGCGATCCGGCCAAGCGCTACAACCCGGTCAGCGCCGCCGAGGCGGACAAGCTCACCCCGAACTTCAGCTGGACCGCGCTGTTTGACACCCTGAAGGTGCCGGCCGCGCAGAAGTTCTCGCTGGCCCAGCCGGCGTTCTTCGGTGAAGTGGACAAGATGCTGGCCGACGTGCCGGCCGCCACCTGGCAGGCCTACCTGCGTTTCCACACCATCGATGACGCCTCGCCGTACCTGAGCAGCGCGTATGAGAAGGCCAACTTCGACTTCTACAGCACCACCCTGCGCGGCCAGAAGGAAATGCAGCCGCGCTGGAAGCGCGTGCTGGAATCGGTCAACGGCGCGATCGGCGAAGGCCTCGGCCAGCTGTACGTGAACGCGGTGTTCCCGGCCGACGCCAAGGTGCAGATGCAGCACCTGGTGGAGAACCTCTCGGTGGCGCTGAAGGCGCGCCTGGAAAAGCTGGAGTGGATGGGCGAAGACACCCGCAAGAAGGCGCTGGAAAAGTGGGCCAGCTTCACCCCGAAGATCGGTTACCCGGACAAGTGGCGTGACTGGTCGGGTTTTGAAACCAATGCCGACAGCTACCTGGGCAACATGCAGGCCGCGCGCGCGTTCAACTACCGCTACATGTTGAACAAGATCGGCAAGCCGGTGGACAAGACCGAGTGGGGCATGACCCCGCAGACCGTCAACGCCTACTACAACGCGACCAAGAACGAGATCGTGTTCCCGGCGGCGATCCTGYAGGCGCCGTTCTTCGACGCCAAGGCCGATCCGGCCTTGAATTACGGCGGCATCGGCGCGGTGATCGGCCATGAAATGATGCACGGCTATGACGACTCGGGCAGCCAGTTCGCCGCCAACGGCAACTTCGACAACTGGTGGACCGACAGCGACCGTAAGGCCTTCACCGGCCGCACCGACCAGCTGGTGGCGCAGTTCGACGGGTACGAGTCGCTGCCGGGCGTGAAGGTGAAGGGCAAGCTGACCCTGGGCGAGAACATCGGCGACCTGGGCGGTCTGACCGTGGCCTACGACGCGCTGCAGATGGCGTTGAAGGAAGACCCCAAGGCCAACGTGGCCGTGGACGGTCACAGCCAGGACCAGCGCTTCTTCATGAACTGGGCCACCGTGTGGCGCCGCAACTTCAACGAAGGCGAGCTGCGCGTGCGTCTGAACACCGACCCGCACGCCCCGGCCAACTTCCGCGCCAACGGCGCACCGTCGAACATGCCGGCCTACGCGCAAGCGTTCGAGTGCAAGCCCGGTGATGCGATGGTGCGCGCCGACGACAAGCGTGTCGTGATCTGGTGATCGCACGCGGTTGAGTGAAACGAAAAACCCGGCGCAAGCCGGGTTTTTTGTGCCCTCGGACGTCGCCGGGCTTCATCGAACGCGTCGGTAAGATCGGCGGTCGGCGACATCGGACCCACCCGAACCCGTGCCCAGCTACGCAAACGGCTTCAGTCAGCGCACTTCAGATAGGTCTTGCGCGTGTTCTTCCACGCCGCCGCCGGATCGAAACCCGCCACCAACCCGCCGCCCTTGCCGGTGAACGCGGCCATGCCGTGGCTCATCATGTAAGTGGGCGTATAGCTCGGCGGCGCCAGTGTTTTGGTGATGCCACACAGTTCAGCCACGTAAGCCTGCGGATCGGCCATGCGCTGGGCCAGCGCAGCATTGAAACGCGCCAGCTGCGCTTCATCCACGCTGTCGGCCACGCCGGCCTTCAACGCGCTGTAGGCGTCGTGGGCGCTGGTGTCGGCGACGCGTTGCTTGTCAAAGTGCGCAAACACGCCGGCCATGGTGAACAGGTCGGCGGCGTCGCGGTCGCGTCCGGCCTGCAGGCAGCGCGGCAACGCGGCCATCTGGTCGACGGGAGAGTCGGCAGGGGTGATGTCCTTCAATGCCGTGCACGGCAGTTGCCGGCTCGGCTGCAGGTTGCCGGTGGTGTCGTGGCGGGTCACCTGGGCTTGGGCCAGCAGTGGCAGTGCCAGCAGCAGAATGCCCAGCGCGGCGGTAAGGGGGGCGTTTCCTTGCATGCGATGCGTCCTTGTCGATTGAAACGGGGAGCCGACAGCGTCGCGCGCGGCAGCCCCCAATGCAAGCCCACGCGCCGCTCAGGCGAGCGCCGGCTCGCGTCGCAGCAGTGCCTGGAAAGCGCTCAACAGGTACGGATCGACCAGGCCGCCGGCGGCCTCCTCGAGAATGCGCATCACCTGCTCGCGGTCCATCGCATCGCGGTAGGGGCGGTCGCTGGTCATCGCATCCCAGGCGTCTACGAGGGTCAGGATGCGTGCGCCGAGCGGTATCGCTTCGCCACGCAGGCCATCGGGATAGCCGCTGCCGTCGAAGGCTTCATGGTGCGCGCGGATCAGTTGCGCCACGTCGGCAGCATCGCTGCGGCCGGTAGCCAGGAAAATGCGTTCGCCGTGCAGGGGGTGCTGGCGCATGATCGCCTGCTCGGCATCGTCGTGGCGGCCGCTGCTGAGCAGCACGTCGTCGGGGATGCCGATCTTGCCGATATCGTGGAAGCAGGCGGCCAGCCCGATCCGGTCGCAGTGCGCCGGGTCCAGTCCGCAGTGGCGGGCCAGCGAGGTGGCCAGCAGACCGACGCGGTCGCAGTGGCGGCGGGTGTAGGCATCGCGCAGTTGCAGTGACAGCGACAGCGCATCGATGGAGCAGGCCAGCGCGTGGCTGGGGTGCAGCGGGGAGGAATCGGTCACGGGAACTTCTTGCTGCGTCTCCCGGCGGCGGCTGCCGCCGGGAGACGGTGGAATCAATGCCGCTGCAGCTGGATGCCGTGCTTCTTGGCGTACGCGTCCTGGGCCGCGTCCAGGGCCTGCATTTCACCGTCGATCCGGTTGCCCACGGCCTGCAGCTTCTCGGCCAGCGGCATGATCTGCGCCTTGTCGTAGCCTTCCGGCAGCGCGGCCATTTCCAGCAGGATGGCGAACATTTCATCCGAGCTCTGCACGTAGGTGCGCAGCTTCTGGTGCACGTCCTTGGCATCGTCGGCCGGCGGCATCTGGTCGATCATGGCCAGGTACTGCTTCATCTCCGCGCGTGCACCTTCCAGGCCGGACTTGAACGTGGCCAGGCCCTTGCCTTGGCCCAGTGCCTTCTGCAGTTCTTCGCCGCGCGGGCCGATGGTCCACTGCTGCACGGTGGTGGCGGTGCCGTTCCACAGGGCGACGTTTTCGGTGAGGTATTCGCTGGCGGTCATGCCGCTGCCGCCGCCGCTGCAGGCGGTGAGCAGGGCCAGGCCGGCGGCCAGCAGCAGGGTGTGGAATCGTTTCAAAGCAACTCTCCTTGTCGCGGGCAATGAGCAGGGAAGACCCTCCGGCCCGCAGAAGCGGAGGGTCACAGGGGAATCAGTTGTAGAGCGTCAGCGCGGCGACAGCGTCAGCAGCAACGCCTTGGCGGCGCTGAAGCGATCTTCGGGCAACGGCAGCGGGTGCTTGATGCGCAGCTTGTCCGGGCCGTCCATCGTGTACAGCTTGGGCTGCTTCTGGATCATCTGGATCACCGCCATCGGATCGATCGTCGGCTTGGCTTCGAACACGATGCGACCGCCGTTTTCACCCAGCTCCAGCTTGCGCACGCCCAGCGTGTTGGCCTGCAGCTTGAGTTCGGCGATTGCGAACAGGTGCTTGGCCGGATCCGGCAGCAGGCCGAAGCGGTCGATCATCTCCACCTGCAGTTCGCGCAGTGCATCGGTATCGCGCGCGCTGCTGATGCGCTTGTACAGGGTCAGGCGGGTATGCACGTCGGGCAGGTAGTCGTCCGGGATCAGCGCGGGCACGTGCAGCTCCACCTCGGCACCGCGCGCTTCTTCGCCGGCATCCAGGTCGGGCAGCTTGCCCAGGCGGATGCTGCGGACCGCGCGTTCGAGCAGCTCGGTGTACAGGCTGAAACCGACCTCGGCCATCTGTCCGCTCTGGTCCTCGCCGAGCAGTTCGCCGGCGCCGCGGATTTCCAGATCGTGGGTGGCCAGGGTGAAACCGGCACCGAGCTCGTCCATCGAGGCGATCGCGTCCAGGCGCTTTTCCGCGTCCGGGGTCATCGCCCGCTTGTCCGGCACCACCAGGTAGGCATAGGCGCGGTGGTGCGAGCGACCGACGCGGCCACGCAGCTGGTGCAGCTGGGCCAGGCCGAAGCGGTCGGCGCGGTTGATGATGATGGTATTGGCGTTGGGAATGTCGATGCCCGATTCGATGATCGTGGTCGACAGCAGCACGTTGTAACGCTGCTTCTGGAAGTCCAGCATCACCCGCTCCAGCTCGCGCTCGGGCATCTGCCCGTGGGCGATGCCGATGCGTGCTTCAGGCACCAGTTCGGCCAGGTCACGCTGCATGCGGCCGATGCTTTCCACATCGTTGTGCAGGAAGTACAGCTGGCCACCACGGGCCAGTTCGCGCTGGAACGCCTCACGCAGCAACGCGTTGTCCCAGGCGGTGATGAAGGTCTGCACTGCCAGCCGGTTCGGCGGCGGGGTGGCGATGATCGACAGGTCGCGCAGCCCGGCCATGGCCATGTTCAAGGTGCGCGGGATCGGAGTGGCGGTGAGGGTCAGCAGGTGCACGTTGGCACGCATCGCCTTCAGTGCCTCCTTCTGGCGCACGCCGAAGCGCTGCTCCTCGTCCACCACCACCAGGCCCAGGTCCTTGAACTTCACGTCCGGCTGCAGCAGGCGGTGGGTACCGATGATGACGTCGATGGTACCGGCGGCCACCTTCTCCAGCTCGGCCTTGATTTCCTTGGTGCTCTTGAAGCGTGACAGCACTTCCACGCGCAGCGGCCAATCGGCGAAGCGGTCGCGGAAGTTGCGGTAATGCTGTTCGGCCAGCAGCGTGGTCGGCACCAGCACCGCGACCTGCTTGCCCGCACTGGCGGCGGCGAACGCGGCGCGCACGGCCACTTCGGTCTTGCCGAAGCCGACATCGCCGCAGACCACCCGGTCCATCGGCTGGCTGCTGGCAAGATCGCGCAGCGTGGCATCGATCGCGGCGAGCTGGTCGGGGGTTTCCTCGAACGGGAAGCCGGCCGCGAACGGTTCGTACATCGAACGGTCCACATGCAGCGCCAGCCCGGCACGCGCGCGGCGGCGGGCCTGGATTTCCAGTAGTTCGGCGGCCACGTCGCGGACTTTTTCGGCCGCCTTGCGCTTGGCCTTGGTCCATTGCTCGCCACCGAGCGAATGCAGCGGCGCGGTTTCGGCCGAGGCACCGGAGTAGCGGCTGATCAGGTGCAGCTGGGCGACCGGTACGTACAGGCGGTCGCCCTTGGCGTATTCGATTTCCAGGAATTCGCCGGGCATGCCGCCCGCATCGAGCACGATCAGGCCGCGGTAGCGGCCCACGCCGTGGTCTTCATGGACGATCGGCGCGCCTTCGGTCAGCTCGCCCAGGTCGCGGATGATCGCTTCCGGTTCGCGGCCGACCCGGCGGCTGCGACGGGTGGTGCCGGCGCGCTCGGGGAACAACTGGCGCTCGGTCAGCACCGCGATCTGCGGCGCATCCAGTGCGAAGCCGTCTTCCAGTGGCGCCACGGTGATCGCAAAGCGCGTCTTGGCATCGGCCAGGAACGTCGGCAGATCAACCGCTACCGGCGGCTTCAGTTCGGCTGCCAGCAGCACTTCCAGCAACGCCTCGCGGCGGCCGGGCGAATCGGCGGCGATCAGCACCCGGCCCGGGTAATGGCCGATGAAGGACTTGAGCGCTTCGCCGGCCGGTGCGTCACGCGCGGCCACCGGCAGCGGCGGCAACGGCTGGTCGCCCAGCGGCTGCGCGTCGGCGATGCGCGGGTGGTCGGCGTTCCAGATCTCGATGCGCGGCAGTGCATTGAGCTTGGCGCTCAGCGCCTCCGGGCTGAGGTACAGCTCCGAAGGCGCCAGCAGCGGCCGCTCCACGTCATGGCGGCGCTGTTCGTAGCGGTTGCCGGTCTGCGCCCAGAAGGCCGCCGCGGCGTCGCCCACGCCCACGCCGACCAGCGGCAGCACGTTCGGCTGCAGGTAGTCGAACAGCGTGGCGGTCTGGTCGAAGAACAGTGGCAGGTAATACTCGACGCCGGCCGGGGCCAGCCCGGCCTTGAGATCCTGGTACAGCGCGCTGCGCCGGGTATCCACGTCGAAGCGCTCACGCAGGGTGGCCAGCACCCGCGACACGCTCAGGTCGTCCAGCGGCACTTCACGACCGGGCAGCATCCGCACCGCGTCGACCTTGTCCAGCGAGCGCTGGCTTTCAGGGTCGAAGGCGCGGATCGAATCGATGTCCTCGTCCAGCAGCTCGATCCGCAGTGGCGCCTCGGCGCCCATCGGGAACACATCGAGCAGGCCGCCACGCACGGCGAAATCGCCCGGGTCCATCACCTGCGGCACGTTGCGGTAGGCGGCGGCCTCCAGGCGGCGCTTCTCCGCGTCCAGGTCCAGGCGCTGGCCGACCTTCAGGTCGAAGCTGCCACCGACGATGTACTTGAGCGGGGCCAGCTGCTGCAGCAGCGTCTGCACCGGCACCACCACGATGCCGCGCTTGAGCGAGGGCAACTGGTGCAGCGCGGCCAGGCGCTGGGAAATGATGTCCGGGTGCGGGCTGAAGGCGTCGTAGGGCAGGGTTTCCCAATCCGGGAACACCACCACCGGCAGGTCCGAGGCGCCGCCCAGCAGCGTGCGCAGGTCGGCTTCGATCTGGTTGGCGGTATGGTTGTCGCGCGCGATGAACAGCAGCGGCCCGTCATGGACCTCGGCCGCACGGGCGACGTACCACGCCAGCGCAGTGGCCGAAGCGGGAGCGCGCCACCAGGCGCGGAGCTGACCGGAACGTGGCAGCGGCGGTGCGGGATAGGAGGTGCGTGACATGAACCGGCGATTTTAGCAGACCGCGCGGTCAGGACCGTGTCAGCCCGTGGTGTTGCCGCTGGGCCTGCGCATCGCTCCGCTCACCGTTGCCCGTCCGGTGGCACAGCCCGGTAGGTACCGGCCGCTGGCCGGCACGCGCGCAAAAACCGTAGGTACCGGCCGCTGGCCGCCACGCGCGCAAGAACCGTAGGTGCCGGCCGTTGCCCGGTACGCGCGCAAAAACCGTAGGTACCGGCCGCTGGCCGGCACGCGCGCAAGAACCGTAGGTACCGGCCGCTGGCCGGTACGCGCGCAAAAACCGTAGGTGCCGGCCCTTGGCCGGCACGCGCGCGAGAACCGTAGGTGCCGGCCGTTGGCCGGCACGCGCGCAAGAACCGTAGGTGCCGGCCGTTGGCCGGCACGCCGTCAGCTATCGAGCTCTAAAACCATGCGCACCAGGCCAGGCGTGCCCTGCGGATGCGGCACCGGCTTGAAGCCCAGCGAAGCAGCCAGCTGCTTCATCGGCTCGTTCTCTTCGGCGACGTCGCCGTACAACCGGTCCAGGTACTTGCCACGCGCCCACTTGACCAGCTTGCGCATCAGCTGCCGGCCCAGGCCCTGGCCGACCAGGAACCGGCTGACCAGGATGGCGTACTCGGCCTCGCGGGTGCCCTGGATGATCGAGGCCCGCGCCACCGCTCCGACAACGGCTTCACCGGCGGGCAGGGACTCGGCCGCGACCAGGGTGATTTCGCTCTTGGGATTGGGGTGGGTCAGGCGCTGGGTGGTTTCCGGCGACAGCTCGGTCACCGACTGCAGGAAACGGTCACGGATCTCCTCCGGCCCGAACAGGCTGAAGGCGGCGTGCAGTGGTGCCCCGTCTTCGGGGCGGATCGGGCGGATCAGCAGCTCGTGGCCACTGGGTGCCTTGAAAATCTCGTGCCAGGGCGGCATGCGGTTACGGGTAGCCATACCGGTGATTCCTAGGTGGTCTTCGGATTCTCGCATCCCCGGGGGCGGGTTCCGTGAACGGAACGCTCACGCCGTTCAGGGAGGCGCAGGGGCGCTCATTCGGCCTGTTTGAGCCACTGCAGGCGCGTGCTGGCGCCGGCTTCGCCGAGGAACTGCTTCAGCACCGGCATTGCCGGGGCCAACGCCTGGTCAAACTGCCACGGCGGGTTGAGCAGCAGCATGCCGCTGCCGTTGAGCCGCAGCGGCGAATCGTCCGGGCGCACCAGCAGTTCCACGGTCAGCACCGACTTCACCGGCAGCGCGCAGGCCTTGCGCAGGAAATGCAGGATGGTGCGGCGCTGCTTGATCGGGAACCAGATCGCAAAGCTCGCCTGCGGCCAACGGCCCAGGATCTCGGTCACCGAGGCCAGGATGGCCTGGTACTCGGCGTCCTGTCCTTCGTAGGGCGGGTCGATCAGGACCAGCCCGCGGCCGATCTTCACGCCGTTGGCCTTGGGCGGCAGCAGCTTCCTGTTCTGGGCATAGCCATCGGCGTGGTACACGCCCACCCGGCTGTCATGGGCGAACAGCGCCTTCAGCGAGGCCACTTCGTCGTCCTGCACCTCGCAGACCGCCATGCGGTCCTGCTCGCGCAGGGTCTGGGCGGTCAGCAGCGGCGAGCCGGGGTAGCTGATCATCGCCCCGACCGGGTTGTCGGCCTGGACCGCCTTGAGGTAGCGCTCGACCACCGCCGGCAGCGAGGGCTGGGCCATCAGCCGCATCACCCCGTCCTCGGCTTCCAGCGTCTTGCGGCTTTCCTCGCTGGCCAGCAGGTAGCGGCCGGCGCCGCCGTGGGTGTCCAGCACGAAGAACGGGCTGTCCTTGCGCTTGAAGGTGTCGAGCAGGGCAAGCTGCACGATGTGCTTGAGCACATCGGCGTGGTTGCCGGCATGGAAGGCGTGGCGGTAATTCATCGGCGCAGTGTACGGGGCGGCGGGCCCAGCGGCTATGCTGCGCGCATGAACCGCCCCCTGCACAACGTCCTGGTCGTCGAAGACGAAACCGCCATCGCCGACACCGTGCTGTACGCGCTGCGCAGCGAGGGCTATGGCGCCCAGCACTGCCTGCTCGGCGGTGGCGCGCTGGAAGCGCTGCGCCAGCAGGCCTTCGACGTGGTGGTGCTGGACGTGGGGCTGCCGGACATGAGCGGGTTCGAGGTCTGCCGCAGCCTGCGCACCTTCAGCGAGGTGCCGGTGATCTTCCTGACCGCGCGCAACGACGAGTTCGACCGCGTGCTGGGCCTGGAGCTGGGCGCGGACGACTACATGGCCAAGCCGTTCTCGCCGCGCGAGCTGGTCGCCCGGGTGCGCGCGCGGTTGCGCCGTAGCGGTACGTCGGTCGAGCAGGGTGGGTGGCAACAGCACGGCCGCTTCGCCATCGACCGCGAGGGCCGCCGTATCCGCTTCGCCGAGCAGCCACTGGAGCTGACCCGCTACGAGTACGCGCTGATGGCCGCGCTGCTGCAGCGCCCTGGCGCCATCCTCAGCCGCGCGCAATTGATGGACCGGGGCTGGGACACCGACGCCGACAGCGCTGATCGCACGGTGGATACCCACGTCAAGACGCTGCGCGCCAAGCTGCGCGCCGCCGGTGCCGACCCTGATCCGATCCGCACCCACCGCGGGCTCGGCTACGCGCTGGAGGTCTGAGCGATGCGGCTTGGCCTCAAGCTGTTCCTCGGCTTCTTCCTGATCGTGGGCATCGCCGCGTTCTTCGTGATGCGCATCTTTGTCAACGAAGTGAAGCCCGGCGTTCGCCAGGCGATGGAGTCGACGTTGGTCGACGCGGCCAATGTGCTGGCCGAGATGGCCGCCGCCGACGTCAAGGCCGGCACGATCCGCAACGGCACCTTCGTGGCCAACCTGGCCCGTGCGCAGCGCCGCGACCCCAAGGCGATGGTGTGGCGTTTCCCCAAGCGCACGCTCGACTACCAGGTGACCATCACCGATGCCAGGGGCATCGTGATCTACGACTCCACCGGCCAGGGCGTCGGCCGCGACAACTCGCGCTGGAATGATGTCTACCGCACCCTGCGTGGTGAATATGGCGCACGCTCCAGTCCGGAAACCCCGGGCGATGACACCCACTCGGTGATGCACGTGGCCGCGCCGATCCACGATCCGGCCGATGCCAAGCGCCTGATCGGCGTGCTCAGCCTGGCCCAGCCCAACCGCAGCATCGACCCGTTCATTGCGGCCAGCCAGCGCGCCATCATGAAACGCGGGGCGTGGTTGATCGGCTTGTCGGCGCTGATCGGGCTGCTGATGACCGCCTGGCTGATGCACGGGGTCAACCGGCTCAACCGGTATGCCAAGGCGGTCAGTGCCGGCGAACCGGTGCCCCCGCCCAAACCGCGTCGCGACGAGATCGGCGACCTCGGCCAGGCGCTGGAAACCATGCGACGCAAGCTGGAAGGCAAGGCCTACGTCGAGCAGTACGTGCAGTCGCTGACGCACGAAATGAAGAGCCCGCTGGCCGCCATCCGCGGCGCGGCCGAACTGCTGCAGGAGCCGCTGCCCGATGCCGACCGCGTGCACTTCGCGCGCAGCATCCAGGGCCAGGAACAGCGCCTGACCGAAACCATCGACAAGCTGCTGGCACTGGCCGAAGTGGAACAGCACGGGTGGCTGCAGAAGCGCGAGCCGATCGACCTGGGCGTGCTGCTGGGCACCGCCGCCGACGCGGTAGCCATGCGTGCGCAGTCCGTCGCGGTACGCGTGGACGTGGAGGTGCCCGACGGGTTGGTGATCCAGGGCGATGGCTACCTGCTCCGCCAGGCGCTGAACAACCTGTTGGAGAACGCGCTGGCCTTCTCCAGCGCCGAGGCCTGCGTGCAGCTCAGTGCGGCGCGCGATGGCCAAGGCGTGGTCCTGCGCGTGGCCGATCGCGGCAGCGGCGTGCCGGACTACGCGCTGGAGCGGGTGTTCGAGCGGTTCTATTCGCTGGCGCGCCCGGCCACCGGTCTGCGCAGTTCCGGGCTGGGGCTGTCCTTCGTGCAGGAGGTAGCGCGCCTGCATGGTGGGCGTGCCCAGTTGCGCAACCGCGAAGGCGGCGGTGCCATCGCCTCGTTGTGGCTGCCGTGGCGCGACCCGGCCGCGCCGATCCGGCGCTGAGCCCCGGCGGGCCGCGCACTTCACACAGACTTCAAACTCAGCACAAACCCCGCACACCGCCACCTCCGAAGCTGGCCCCCTCCCAACCGAGGACGGGCCATGAAATCCCTGAAGATGCTGTTGCGGTTCGCCATTGTCGGCGGGCTGATCCTGTTGCTGCTGATCCCACTGATGATGATCAAGGGCGTGATCAGCGAGCGCGAGGCCTACCGTAACGAGGCGTATCTGCGCGTATCGCAGAGCCGCGCGGGTGCGCAGACCCTGACCGGCCCGGTGCGCGTGGTGCCGTGGACCGAGACCCGTGAAGTGGAAGTGGTCGACGCGGCCGGCAACAAAACCAAGAGCGTACAGACCGAGCAGAGCTACTGGCTGCAAATGCCGTCCAGACTGCAGGTCGATGGCCGGATGCAACCGGACGAGCGCCGTATCGGCCTGTTCCGTGTGCCGGTGTACAGCTGGAACGCGAAGATCACCGCCGAGTTCACCGACGACGATTACCCGATCAAGGAAGGCCGCGTGTACGGCACGCCGTACCTGGCGGTGGGTATCGCCGACGTGCGCGGACTGGTCGGCTCGCCCAAGCTGCAGGTCGACGGCGCGGCGCTGACCCTGCAGCCGGGCATTGGCGAGGTCACCGGAATGGGCAAGGGCCTGCACGTGCCGCTGCGTGGCTTTGAAAACAATGCTGGCGGCGTACTCAAGGCCAGCACGCTGGAACTGGCGCTGGTGCTCGATGGCACCCGCTCGCTGGCGGTGGTGCCGGTGGGCGATGACAGCCGCATCTCGATCCAGTCGCCGTGGCCGCATCCCTCGTTCGGCGGCAGCTTCCTGCCCAACCAGCGCACCATCGGCGAGAAGGGCTTCGAGGCACAGTGGGCGGTGTCGTCGCTGGCCTCCCAGGCACAGCGCCAGCTGCGCGAGAGCAAGGACGTCGAGCCGGAGACGGTCAGCGTCGAGCTGGTCAACCCGGTGGACATCTACACCCAGGCCGATCGCGCCAGCAAGTACGGCATCCTCTTCATCCTGCTCACCTTCGTCGGCTTCATCCTGTTCGAGCTGATCAAGCGGCTGCGCATCCACCCGTTGCAGTACCTGATGGTGGGCCTGGCGCTGGCGATCTTCTTCCTGCTGCTGCTGAGCCTGTCCGAGCACATTCCGTTCTGGTTGGCCTACGTGGTTTCGGCGGTGGCCTGCATCGGCATACAGGCGGTGTACCTGTCCGGCGCATTGAAGAGCTGGGTACGCGGGCTGGGCTTTGCCGGCATGCTCACCGTGCTGTACGGCGCGCTGTACGGCCTGTTGATCTCGGAGAACAACGCGCTGCTGATGGGGTCGCTGCTGCTGTTCGGCGTGCTGGCCACGGCGATGTGGATCACCCGCAAGATCGACTGGTACGAAGTCGGTGCGAGCCTGAAGTAAGGAGTACGACATGAGCTGGCGCCAAGGGTTGCGRCAACGCGCGGGGCAGGGCATTCCCGCGCTGCTGGAAGTGGATGCACTGCTGCAGGCCAGTGGCGTGCTGGCGGCCTTGCCGGGGGCGCGGATCGCCCCCGGCCTGGTCCGCTTCAAGCTGGCCGAGCGCACCTGCGAAGGGGTGCAGCGCCAGGGACTGGCGTGGTTGTCCGGGGCGCGGCAGGGACGCGGCGCGCTGGGCGGACGGGTGCCGCGCTACCGGGAGTGGAAGGCCGGCAGCGCGGCATTGACCGAGATCGGCATCGATGGCCTGCCAGCGGATTGGCCGGCACACGCAGCGGTATTCGGCTGCACCAGCGTCGATCGCCGCCACTGGTTGTTGCTGTTGCCGGCACACGCACAGCTGTGGCTGGGCTGGAATGGTTGAGCGCGTTCCCGCATGCATGACCGATGGGACGGGGGCACGGCGCGCGTGCTGGCTAGACTCAAGGCCTTGACGAGTGATGCCGAAAGGCCGGGGTACGACGTGCTGAAGTGGGGCGTGCTGGCGATAGCGCTGGCGATGGGTGGCAATGCAATGGCGCAGCAGCGTGAGGCGGTAGACCTGGACATGGTCAGCCGTATCCGCCAGGAAGCCTTCCATCGCTCGCAGGTCATGGCCACCTTCAGCCACCTCACCGAACGGATCGGCCCGCGCCTGACCAATTCGCCGGCCATGAGCGAAGCCAACCGCTGGAGCCGCGGCAAGTTCACCGAATGGGGCCTGGTCAACGTCCGCGACGAAGGCTTCGACGCCTTTGGTCGGGGCTGGGAGTTCAGCAGCGCCACCGTGGAAATGCTCAGCCCGCGCGTGGCGCCGTTGTACGCGCTGCCCAAGGCGTGGACGCCGGGTACCAACGGCACCGTCGAAGGCGAGGTGGTCAAGGTCGACATCAAGAAGATCGCCGACCTGGAGCAGTACAAGGGCAAGCTGACCGGCAAGATCCTGCTGCTCAACGACGCACGCGACTACGCGCGCGCCAGTCAGTCCGATTCGCACCGTCACGATGATGCCGGGCTGGCCGAGCTGCAGGTGTTCGCGGTGCCCAAGGACGTGGCCGACGCCAAGGCGGACCGCGCGAAAAAGGCCAAGGAGTACCTGGAGAAGCAGGAACTCGCGCGGGCCACCAACGCCTTTTTCGCCGAGCAGGGCGTGCTGGCCACGATCAGCATCAGTGGCTGGGACAACGGCATCATCCGCGTGGGTGGCGGC
This sequence comes from Stenotrophomonas sp. P5_A9, assembly GCF_056400525.1. Taxonomy (NCBI): domain Bacteria; kingdom Pseudomonadati; phylum Pseudomonadota; class Gammaproteobacteria; order Lysobacterales; family Lysobacteraceae; genus Stenotrophomonas; species Stenotrophomonas sp. P5_A9. Next base: position 45,665 of record NZ_JBFULC010000003.1, on the reverse strand, counting down.
GGCTCGCGCAAGGCCGGCGAACCGGTCGGCGTGCCTGAGCTGGCGATGATGGCCGAGCACTACAACCCGCTGGTGCGTGCGGTCGAGCAGAAGCAGCCGGTCAAACTGCGGGTCAACGTGGAGGCGCGATTCACCGATGCCCAGGACCAGCCGGGCTACAACACGCTGGCCGAGATCCGGGGCAGCAGCAAGGCCGATGAGATCGTCATGCTCGGCGCGCACATGGATTCCTGGCATACCGGCACCGGTGCGGCCGACAACGCCGCTGGCGTGGCGGTGATGATGGAAGCCATGCGCATCCTCAAGGCGGTGGGCGCCAAGCCCAGGCGCACCATCCGCGTGGCGTTGTGGAGCGGTGAAGAGCAGGGGCTGGTCGGTTCGCAGGACCATGTGTCCCGGCATTTCGCCCGCTACCCCGAACCGACCGACCCGGCGCAGAAACTGCTGCCGGCTTCGATGCGCGAACCGACCGGCGCGCTGCAGCGCCAGCGCGATTACGACAAATTCTCGGTGTACTTCAACATGGACAACGGCTCGGGCCGCTTCCGCGGCATCTATGCGCAGGAAAACCTAGCGGCGGTGTCGATCTTCGAGGCCTGGCTGGCCCCGTTCCACGACATCGGCGCCACCACCGTGGCCACCCGCAACACCGGCAGCACCGACCACATCGCCTTCGACCGGGTCGGCCTGCCCGGCTTCCAGTTCATCCAGGACCGGCTGGACTACTTCACCAACGTCCACCACAGCAACCTGGACACCTGGGACCACGCCGAGCCGGAGGATCTGAAGCAGGCGGCGGCGATCGTGGCGTCCTTCGTCTACAACGCGGCGATGCGCGAGGAAAAGATGCCGCGCAAGCCGTTGCTGGCGCCCTGAGCGGGGTGGGGCGCGGGCTGCCATGGGGGCCGCCTGCGCCAAGCGTGACGGGCGATTCCCCGGTTTCCGGCCGGGACAGGTAAAATTGCCGGGATTCCAGCTTCCCGCCTCGAGCCCTCCATGACCTGCCGCACCCGTTTCGCCCCCAGTCCCACCGGTTACCTGCATATCGGCGGCGCCCGCACCGCGCTGTACTGCTGGCTGGAGGCCCGTCACCGCGGCGGCGAATTCGTGCTGCGCATCGAAGACACCGACCGCGAGCGCAGCACCCAGGGGGCGATCGACGCGATCCTGGAGGCGATGGACTGGCTCGGCCTGGGCTACGACGAGGGCCCGATCTACCAGACCCAGCGCGTGGCCCGTTACCTGGAAGTGGCCGAGCAGCTGGTCGCCGACGGCAAGGCCTACTACGCCTACGAGACGCGCGAAGAACTGGACGCGATGCGCGAGGCGGCGATGGCCAAGCAGGAAAAGCCGCGCTACAACGGGGCCGCGCGTGACCTGGGCCTGCCGTACAAGGACGACCCGAACCGCGTCATCCGCTTCAAGAACCCGCTCGAGGGCACGGTGGTGTTCGACGACCTGATCAAGGGCCGCATCGAGATCGCCAACAGCGAGCTGGACGACATGGTGATCTTCCGTCCGGACGGCTTCCCGACCTACAACTTCGCGGTGGTGGTGGACGACTGGGACATGCGCATCAGCGAGGTCATCCGCGGCGACGACCACATCAACAACACCCCGCGCCAGATCAATCTGTACGAGGGCATCGGCGCACCGGTGCCGAAGTTCGGCCACATGCCGATGATCCTGGACGAGCAGGGCGCCAAGCTGTCCAAGCGCACCGGCGCGGCCGACGTGATGCAGTACAAGGACGCCGGCTACCTGCCCGACGCGCTGCTCAGCTACCTGGCCCGCCTGGGCTGGTCGCATGGCGACCAGGAGCTGTTCAGCCGCCAGGAACTGATCGATCTGTTCGACGTGACCCACTGCAATTCCAAGGCCGCGCGCCTGGACATGGCCAAGCTGGGCTGGGTCAACCAGCACTTCCTGAAGACCGAGCAGCCGGCCGACATCGCCCCGCACCTGGTCTACCAGCTGAACAAGCTGGGCCTGGATCTGGCCGCCGGCCCGGCCCCGGCCGACGTCGTGGTGGCGCTGCGTGACCGCGTGCAGACCCTGAAGGAAATGGCCGAGAAGGCGGTGGTCTGGTACCAGCCGCTGACCGACTACGACGAGGCGGCGGTGGCCAAGCACTTCAAGCCGGGCGCGGAACTGGCGCTGGGCAAGGCCCGCGAGCTGTTGGCTGCAGCCGGGGAGTGGACGGTGGAGAGCGTGTCGGTGGCCCTGCACGATGTCGCAACGGCACTGGAGATCGGCATGGGCAAGGTCGCCCAGCCGCTGCGCGTGGCCATCACCGGTACCCAGGTGAGCCCGGATATCTCCCAGACCGTGTTCCTGGCCGGCCGTGAAGAGGCCTTGAAACGCATCGACGTCGCACTCACTAAAGTACCGACGGCCTGACCACAGGAGACCGCGCATGTCCGCAAAGACCGCTTGTACCGCTCCGCACCATCACGTTCACGATGCCTCCGACTTCGTGAAGGTGGTCGAACGCGTGTGCGCCGAGCGCGGGCTGCGCCTCACTCCCATCCGCGCCAACGTGTTGCGGCTGATCGCCGAGGCCGGCAAGCCGGTCAAGGCGTACGAGCTGCTGGAATGGGTGCGCAGTGGCAAGGGCGTCGGCGCCGATGCGCCGCCGACCGTGTACCGCGCGCTGGATTTCCTGATGGCCAATGGTTTCGTGCACAAGCTGGAATCGGTGAACGCCTTCGTGGCCTGCCACCACCCCAGCAGCGCGCAGCATTCGGTCCCGTTCCTGATCTGCAACAGCTGCCACAGCGCGGTGGAACTGGAAGACAAGGAGATCGTCAGCCAGCTGGAGAAACGCGCCAAGGAGCTGGGGTTCCAGCCGCAGGCGCAGACGCTGGAAGTGCACGGCCTGTGCGCGCGCTGCGCCGGCTGAGCCCGCTGCAGCGCACCTGATCCGATACACCGGTAGTGCCAACCCATGGTTGGCAGCCCGTAGACCGGCACCTGTCCAGATCCACCGCGAATACGGGCAGCACGCAAAGAGCAGCCATGCATGGCATGGCTCTACCGGGCYGCCGTATCCACCTTCACCACCACCGACATGCCCGGGCGCAGCCGCTTGGCCAGCGGCTGGTCCGGGTCGATGGAAATGCGGATCGGCAGGCGCTGCACGACTTTGGTGAAGTTGCCGCTGGCGTTGTCCGGGCGCAGTACGCTGAACTCCGAGCCGGTGGCCGGGGCGATCTGCTCGATGTGCCCGTGCAGCTTTTCACCGTCGAAAGCATCCACCTTGAACGAGGCGGGCTGGCCGATGCGCATTTTCCAGGTCTGCCCTTCCTTGAAGTTGGCCACCACCCACAGCGTATCCGGCACCAGGAACAGCAGCTGCGAGCCGGCCGTGACGTACTGGCCCAGGCGCACCGAGGCTTCGCTGATCTGGCCGTCGCGCGGGGCATGGATGACCGTGTTGGCCAGGTCGATCCGGGTCAGTTCCAGCTGTGCCTGCGCGGTTTCCACGCGCGCTTCCAGGCTCTTGCGTGCCACCTGGGTGGAGGTCAGCGTTTCCTCGGCGATGCGGATCTGCGCCTGCGACTGCAGCACTGCCGCCTGTGCCGACTGGGCCCCGGTACGCAGCTTGTCGCGGTCGCTGAGCGCCACCAGTTGCTGCGCGGCGAGGGCTTCATAGCGCTTGAGCTCGGTGCGCGACCGCGCCAGCTCCGATTGGCCGGCGACAAGGTTGGCCTGCGCGGCACCGATCTGCGCGCGGTTCTGCGCCTGGGCCTGGTCGGAGTTGGCCAGTGCGGCCTTGGCACTGTCCAGGTCGGCCTGGGCCTGCGCCACTTTTTCCTTGTAGATGCGGTCATCGACGCGCACCAGCGGGTCGCCCTGTTTGACGTGCTGGAAATCCTTGACCAGCACCTCGGTGACATAGCCATTGACCTGCGGCGCCAGCACGGTGATCTGGCCGCGCACGTAGGCGTTGTCGGTACTCACCCGGGTGCTGTCGAACGGCCACAACGACCACGCGCGCAGGATCAGCGCGATGCCCAGCAGCGCGATCACGATCATGATCACCACGCTGCGGGTGCTCGGCTTGAGGTACTTGGGCGCGCTCGGCGGCGGCACCGCTCCCGGCGCGGCCGCGTTGCTGGCGGGGGCGGCATCGGTCGGCGGGGCCGGGTTGACGTTCTCGGGTGCGCTGTCGTCGCGGGGTGGGAGCGTGGGCATGGGGGGACTCATCGGGGCGGTGCGGGCAACGGCGCCGCGACTGAAGGGGAAGAGGGGGCGGGGTGGCGCTTGCGCCACTGCTTGAGGACGGCGGTACGCACCGACAGCAGCAGCAACCAGCCCAGGAAGCCCAGCGCGACCGTGCCGCTGAGCCGGAACACATCATTGAAGGCGCGCACGTTGGCTTCGCGGCGGGCGGTCAGCGCCAACTGCGCCGTGCCCTGCGCACTGCGCTGCACCGGGTCGGTGATCAACCCGGCGTAGAGCTGCTGTTGTTGTTTCAGACGCTGTGCGACCACGCCATCGGCCGGGTCGAGCTGGCTGACCAGTGCACTGGAATACAGCTGCTCGCGGTGCAGCTGGTAGGTGCCCAGCACCGCCGAGCCGGCCAAGCCGCCCAGGGTCTGGGTGATCGACAGGGTGACCAGGAAGGTAATCATGTGGTCCACGCCCTGCTTCAATGCCTGGGTGATGCCGAGCATGATCAACGGCCCCATGAACATGCCGGCGCCCACCGAGGCCAGGAACTGGCTGGCGTAGAAATCGTGCGGGCGGTCCAGGCTGGTGCGGCTCTGGTCGAGCAGGGCCGCGCTGCCGAGCAGCAGAATGGCCATCAGCAGCTGGGCGATGATGCGCTTGGGGCCGAAGGTGAGCGAGGCGGCCGCGATGCCGGTGACCACACCGGCCAGGATCACCCCGAACAACGGGCGCATCTGGTCCGGCCCCATGCCCAGCTGGCGCATCAACCCGACCACGCCGTACGACTGTTCGGTGGTGAGAAAGCGGATCAGGAACGCGCCGACGATGAAGTGCAGCACCGGCAGGCTGGCCAGCCAGCGCGTCTGCAGCAGCGGGTTGCGCCGGTAATGCTCGAGGATGAAGCCGGCGGTGGCCAGCGCGACGGAGGCCACCAGCGCCCACCCCAGCCACGGCGTATCCAGCCACCAGCGCACATAGCCCTGGGCCAGCACCACCACCAGCAGGCCCACTGCCGGGGCGAGCAGGGCGAAGGTGAGGAAGTCCAAAGGCTCGAATGCCTTGATCTGCACGCCCGGCGGCAGCTTCAACACCACCACCGCGGCGAACGCGCACAGGGCCAGACCGGCCTCGAACAGATACAGGTTGTGCCACTGGCCGGTGTCCACCAGCCCCGGCGACACCAGCCAGGCGATCGGCACCGCCAGCTGCGAGATGCCCACGCCGATCACCAGCAGGTTGCCGGTATATTTGCGCGGCAGCGACTGCAGCATGTACAGCGTGCCCAAGGTGCTGCAGGCAGCGCCGGCGAACCCGCTGGCCGCGCGGGTCAGCACGGTGGTTTCATAGCTGCCCACGAACAGGTGCAGCACCGCCAGCGCCGCATACAGGCCCAGGCCGATCTCGGCGAACAGGCGGATGCCGTACTGCTGGCGGAACTTGAAGGCGAGCAGGTTGGCGGTGACATTGACCATCGCATAGGCGGCCACCAGCCAGCTGCCCTGCGCCGGGGTCAGGCCAAGCTGGCCCTGCATGAAAGGCAGGTTGGCGGTGACCAGCGCATTGCCCAGGCCACCGGTGATGCCCACCAGCAGCGCCACGGCGGCATAGGCCACGCGCCGGTGCCAGGGATGCCACGGCATCGACGCCGAGCCGGGCAGCGTCGGCTTCTCGTGGTCTTCCCAGTCCGGGATGGGTTTGAGGTACTGCGCCATCAGCCCTCCGCGTCGACGGGTCCCTGCAGTCCGGTACGCAGCAACTGCAGGGCGCGCGCCACCAGCTTGGCCCGCTCTTCGCGGGACTTGCCACGCAGCGCGGCTCCCAGCATGCCTGAGATCAGTGAAATGTCCGTCACCTGCAGGTCCGCACGGCACAGACCCGCGGCGATCGCGCGCTGGATCGGTGCTTCCAGCAGGCCCCAGATGGTGTGCCGGGCGGCCTTGATGGCCGGGTCATCGGGGTCCACCGCGCGCCAGTAGTCCGACAACGCCGGCGACTGCACGATGCGGGCGGCCATGCCTTCGAGCACTTCGAACAACGCATCATCGCGCTCGCCCAGGCTCTGTACCTGGCGGTTGATGCGAGCCACCGTGCGCTGCAGCAGCGCCTCCACCAGCGCGGTGCGGTCGGGGAAATTGCGGTAGAGGGTGGCGCGGCCGACCTGCGCGCGTTCGACCACCAGGTCGAGCGGGGCGGTGACGCCATGCTGCCCGAACACCGCATCGGCGGCATCCAGGATGAGGGCACGGCGGGCAGCCGCATCGGCGCGTTGGGAAGTCATGGGGCATGATCGGACAATCATGTCCGCAAGGAAAGTGTCCGCCGCGCCACCGCAGCATGCCGGTGGGCGCCTGCTCGGCAAGATCAAGGCGGGGTGAAGCCCGGCGCTGACGGTGGAGCAGTGGGTAGAGTCGAGCCGTGCTCGACTGCCGACCCTGCCAAACTGCGCGACGACAGCATCATCTCGACGAAACCGGCGTTGCTTCAAGCCTTGCCGCGCTGCGCGCCGGCAGCGGGCAAACCGTTGCCTCTACCGGCGGAAAAAAGCGTTCTTTGTTCCTATGCGGGGCGAGCAGAAGCGTGCTTTGACCCTTTCCAGGCGCGGCGGTCGGCGGGCCGGGCGCTGGGCGCCCATGCCCTTGGAGGCGAATGTCCCCCGGCCGCGGGGCGTCCTCCTCCTTTATTTCGCCTCCAAGGGCATGGGCGCCCAGCGCCCGACCCACCGACGAACGTCAGAGAATCCTCGCTCCCCGCTTGTGCCGCAAGCCGAGCCCCTTAGCGGCCGGTAGGCCCCTGGGCAAAATAAAGGAGGGAGGCCGCCCAGCGGCCGGGGGACATTTGCGCCAGGGGCCTACCGGCTGCTAAGGGGCCCTCACGCTCGCGGCAGCCCCGAACGGAGAAGCCAGCCAATCCACACATTGCCGGCACTGCCCGTCCACACGCATAGCCTCGTGCTCACTCTGCGACGGCCCCTGAAGCAAGACGCTCCCTTCGGATGGGAGAAGAACCAAAAAAAGGGGGCCTTTCGGCCCCCTCAAGGGTGAAGCAGCTACCCCAGTGTTGGAGAGAGAAAATCAGAAGTACGCGCGGATGCCGAAGGCGACGCCGCGGCCCGGCAGTGGCGAGTAATCGCGCAGCAGGGAAGTATGCGGACGCACTTCCTGGTTGGTCAGGTTGCTGCCGTCCAGGAAGACCTCATAGCTGTTGCTGTCGCTGCGGTCCCAGCGGTAGGCCAGGTGAGCGTCGACCAGCGTGTAGCCCTTGCTCGGGTCTTCGTTCTGCGCCACGTCCTTCTGGCTGCTGTAGCGCACCGCACCGACCGACGCGCGCCAGCCGTCCCTGGACCAGCGCAGGTCGGCGCCGACGCGGCCCGGCGCGATGCGCGGCAGGTAGCCGCTGTTGGCCAGGTCCACACTGTAGTTGTGGTTGTGGTCGCCGTGCGGCACCGCGATGTCCACGGTGCGGCTGCCGCTGCCGTCCAGCTCGGCTTTGACGTAGTCGCCGAACACGCGCAGATCCCAATCGCCCGCGCTGCCTTCGAACAGGTGCAACAGCGCCTCGGCTTCGGCACCCTTGAAGGTCGCGTCCTGCTGCGTCCACAGGCGCACCGGCAGCGATTCGACCACGCCGGTCTCGGCCAGGTAGATGAAGTCCTTGAACTTGGTCTGATAGATGGACGCCGAGAAGTCGACACGATCGCTGTGGGTGTGGATGCCCAGTTCGACGCGCTGGCCGCGCTCGGTCTTCAGGTTGGCATCGCCGATTTCCAGCGAACGCGTGGCGATGTGCGCACCGGCCGCATACAGCTCTTCATTGGTCGGCGCGCGCTCGGAGCTGTCGATGCCGAAGCGCAGATCGACGGCGTCGTTGAGGGTCCAGATGCCGGCCGCGGAGAGATTGGTGGCATCGAACTTGCGCGCGCGGTAATCGCCGGTCGGGTCCAGCTTCACCTGGTCATGGCGGCCGCCGAGTTCCAGCTTGAACGGACCGAACTGCTTTTCCTGCAGCACGAACAGACCGATGTTCTTCGTACCCGTATCCGGCACGAAGGCCTCTTCGCCCTTGGCGCCGAAATCGCTGTTGCCGAGCTGCAGGCCGAACGCGCCGTCCCAGCCGCCGATCTGCTGCTGCACTGCTTCCAGGCGGGCTTCGATGCCACGGTTGGTGAAGCGGGTGGAGGGCGTGCCGGCTTCCAGTTCCACGTGCTCGTAGTCGGTGTAGGCGGTGCGCAGGTTGATGTTCTTCAGGAACGAGGTCGGGTTGTAGATGCCGCCCTTGGCTTCGAAGCGGTTCTGCACCATGTCGATGCGAACGTCGTGCTCGTCGCCTTCTTCCTCTTCGTCGCCATGGTCGTGGTCATGATCATGGTCGTCCTCGGCATGCACGTGTGCGCCGTTGGGAATGCCGTAGTTGGTGCGGTAGGTACTGGCCGAGGCGCCGAAGTAGCCGCCGTCGCCGAGCCAGGTCGCGCCGACGCCGCCGGCGCGGGTGCGCACGGAGCTGTTGTCCAGGCGGCCGCGACGCGGTTCGTCGCTGTCGGCGGCGTCATGGTCGTGGCCGCTGTGGTCTTCCAGGCCATCGATCACCGCGTAGCCGGGAATGCGGTAGTCATCACCATTGCGGACCAGGCCATCGACATGCAGCACGACATTATTGCCGCTGACACCGTCCAGGCGGAACATGCCGCTGCGCTCGTCATTGACCGAGTTGCCGCGCAGCTCGGCGCGACCGCTGAGCGGGCGGTCCGGGAGTTCGCGCGCGATGCGGCCATCGACCACGTTGACCGCGCCGCCGATCGCGCCGCTGCCGAACAGCAGCGTGGCCGGGCCCTTCAGTACTTCGATCTGGTCGGCCAGGAACGGCTCGGTGCTGGTGGCATGGTCGGCGCTGACCGTGGAGGCATCCATGTTGCCCATGCCGTTGGAGAGCACGGCCACGCGTGGGCCTTCCTGGCCACGGATGATCGGGCGGCCGACGCCCGGGCCGAAGAAGGTGCTCTGCACGCCGGGCAGCTTGGCCACGGTGTCGCCGAGGGTGCCGGCCTTCTGTTCGTCCAGGCGTTCACCGGCGAGCACATCGACCGGACGTGCCAGCGATTCGGCGTCGCCCTGCAGCGGGGAGGCGGTGACCTTGACCGTGGACAGTTCGGTCAGGTGGTGGTCACGTTGGCCGGCATCGTCGGCGGCCAGGGCGAGCGAGGGGATCAGCGCAGCGGCGAGGGCCAGGGACAGGGCGTGGGGCTGGAGGGAGCGGGAAGAGCGCATGGGCAAAGGGTCCGTCGTCAATTGTTACAATGTATCAATGGTGTGGCGCGCGCAGCCCTTGGCGGGGCAGGTACAGCGAGGGGGCGTTACGGGGGAGGAGCGGGGCCGAGGGGTGCGCGTCGGGATTGATGTTATATTATTCCATAACGCTTCGCCGACCCTGCTGGAAGTCATGCCCCTGTTCCCCCGCCTCCGTCATCTGCTCGATCGCTTCGGTGCCACCGGCTCGCTGCTGTGCGCGGTGCACTGCGCGGTGCTGCCGATCCTGCTGGCTGCCGCGCCGTCGCTGGGCCTGTCGGTCTGGCTGGGTGACGGGGTGGAACTGGCCCTGGTCAGCTTCGTCACACTGCTTGGGCTGTTCAGTCTGGTCTGGGGCTACCGTCGACACGGCGCGCTTCGCGCGTTGGGGTTCCTGGTGCCGGGGCTGGTGGCCCTGTGGGCCGGTCTGCTGTACGACCCGCTGCACCATTCGGCGGTGCCGCACGCGGTGGTGATGACGCTCGGCGGCGTGCTGGTGGGGGTGGCGCACCTGGTGAATCTGCGTTTGAACCATGGTCACATCCATGACGCCAGCTGTGCGCATTGAGGCGCTGTGGTAGGCTTCCAGATCGTGCGCGGGGGCGCCTGAGAGGGCGGCCCCGCCGAACCCGTGTCAGTGCGGGGTAATCAGATTCAAGACTAAGGAGTTGACGACATGGGTAAGGGTGACCGCAAGACCGCCAAGGGCAAGCGTTTCAACGCCAGCTACGGCAATTCGCGCTCGCACGTGGTGAGCAAGGTGGCCGTGGGCGCAGCTGCGCCGGTCGCCAAGAAGACCGTTGCCAAGGCGCCGGCCAAGAAGGCCGTTGCCAAGAAGGCTGTCGCCAAGGCCGGTTGATCCCGTCAGGCGGGTCGAAGAAAACGCGGCGCTTGCGCCGCGTTTTTTTTTGGGATTTTTTCAGGTGCAGATCAATTTCCAGATCAAGTTCTGGATCAACAGCCMGATCCAGAACTGCGAGTGCGTGCTTGTGCTGGTTTGGGCAGGTACGGGTGGGTTGGCGGGACACGCCGTAAATACGTCCGTGTAGGCTCCCAAGCCGCATCCATGCGGCTTGAGGGTCCCGCCAACCCACCCGTACCCGCCCTTGACAGTGTCCGGGCGCGCAACGAAACGGCGGAGGAGCACTTCTGCTCTGCTCTGCTCTGCTGTGCTGTGCTGTGCTCTGCTCTGCTCGCCCTCGGCCGTAGGAAAACTGTCGAGGGTGGGGGTGTGTGGGTTGGCGGGACCGTCGTACGCCATGGATGGCGTACGCGAGCCTCCACGGATGGATTTACGGCGTGTCCCGCGAACCCACACGCCCCCGCCCAAACCAGCAAAGGTGCACACTCGCCGCCGTTGCTCCGGCACTGCTTTCAGAACCAAGCCAAGCGAAATACAGGCGGGGCGTTCGGAACGTACTGCGCGATCAACGCAACGCCGGCAACAAGGTCTTCGGATCGCCGTCGTTCGGTGCGGCGGGAATGCCGAGCAGGCGGGTCAGCAGCGGATAGACATCGACGTTGTCGAAACCCGGCAACGTCTCACCCTGCTTGAACGCCGGACCGCGTGCGATGAACACCGCGCGCATGGAGGGCAGTGCGTTGTCATACCCATGCGAACCGCGATCGCCCGGCGTGCGCTTGGCGATGCTCGCGCGCGACAGCGCATTCCAGCCCTCATGCATCTGGCAGACGATCGGCGGAATGCGCGGATTGCTGCCGTAGTGCCAGCGTGCCGGCAGCGTCTGACGCGTCCAGCAGTCGTAGCGCGCATGTGCCCCCAGCAGCACCCGCTCGGCCTCCTGCTGCTTGCCCGRCAATGGCGCGAAACCGACCGACTGGCCGACTGACACATCCTTGGCGATTGACGGATCGACCATGTCTTCCACTGCGATGGTGTGGCCGTCAGCCACGTTCGCCATGCCGTGGTCGGAGACCACGATGACATTCGTGTCCGCATCCAGACCACGCGCCTGCAGGCCATCGAGCAGGCGACCGATCGCCGCATCAACCTCGACCACCGCAGCAGCATATTCGGGCGAATCCGGGCCCTTGTCGTGACCGGCGTGATCGACCTGTTCCATGTACAGCGTGATCAGTTGTGGTGCCTGCGCATCGCGCTGCCCGGCCCAGGCCAGCACCTGGTCGACGCGGTCGGGCAGGGGCACGTTGTTGTCGTAGACGCGCCATTGGCTGGGGCGCACGCCCTGGATGGCCGCTTCGCTGCCCGGCCACGACCAGGTCGCCGTACGCACGCCTGCCTTCTCAGCGCCCACCCAGATCGGCTCGCCGCCCCACCAGCGTGCATCGGTCACGGCCTCGGGCTTGCTCAGGCGGAACGTGCCCAGATCTTCGGCCTGCATGCTGTTGTGGATGATGCCGTGGTGGTCCGGACGCAGGCCGGTCACGATCGTGTAGTGGTTGGGGAAGGTCAGCGACGGATACGACGGCGTCATCCAGCGCGCACGCACACCGTCGCGGACGATGCGGGCCAGATTGGGCGTAATGCCGCGATCGAGCATGTCCGCACGCAGGCCGTCGATGGAGACCAGTAGCAGTTTCGGTCGCGCGCTCGGCGCGGCGTGCGCAGCGGCCGTGTCGAGGGCGACGGGCGCAGTGGAAGGCGAGGTGGCGCAGGCGGCCAGCGTGAGCGTGAGCGTGGCGACGAGCGCCAACGGAAGGCGAACGGAAGTCATCCGGCCATCATAGTTCGCCGTAGTGACGCCGCGAAGACAACCGATGGCACAGGCATCAGGCGAACAACGCATCGCGCTGCGCTTCCAGCTGCAGCAGCGCGGCCTTGGTCGGCAGGCCGCCACCGAAACCGGTGAGCGCACCGCTGCTGCCGATCACGCGGTGGCAGGGCAGCACGATCGGCAGCGGATTGCGCCCGTTGGCGGCGCCGACCGCGCGGCTGGCGGTGGGGTGGCCGATGTGACGCGCCAGGTCGACGTAGCTCCAGGTCTGCCCGAACGGAATATCGGCCAGCGCCTTCCACACGCGCAGCTGGAACGTCGTACCGTGCGGTGCCAGCGGCAGGTCGAACTGCTGGCGCTGGCCGTGCAGATACTGCAGCAACTGCGTGCGTGCATCGCGCAGTGCGTGCGCATCGTGCTGCCACTGCGCGCGACCCTTGGCGTCGTAGCGGTTGTTCTCGAACAGGATGTGGTGGATGCCCTGGCTGTCGCCGGCCACGGTGAGGGGCCCGATCGGGCTGTCGAAGGTGTCGTAGAGCAGCGTCATGGGTTCACTCCGGAAGTGGGGGTGGACAGGTGCCACAGGTGCAGCACGGCATAGGCCCGCCAAGGGCGCCACGCCTGCGAGTGGGCTTCGGTGGCGCGCTCGGTCAGGCGGGTGTCGCCACCCAGCACCTGCTGTAGAACCAGGTCGCCGGCGGGAAACGCATCGGGCAGGGCCAGCGCGCGCAGCGCCATGTAATGCGCCGTCCACGGCCCGATGCCGGGCAGGGCCACGCAGCGTTCGACGAACTGGTCCAGGCGCTGCCCGGCCTGGAAATCCAGGCGGCCCTCGGCCACGGCGGCAGCGACGGCACGCACGGTGGCCGCGCGTGTCTTCGGTAATCCGATCGTTTCCAGCGGTGCATCGGCGAGCGCCTGCGGCGTGGGGAATTGACGGTCCAGGCCCGTCGCCATGCCCTCCAGCACCAGGCCGAAACGATCCACCACGCGGCGTGCCAGGGTGGTGGCCGCCGCGACGCTCACCTGCTGGCCCAGCACCGCGCGCACCGCCACTTCAAAGCCGTCCCAGCCGCCGGGCACGCGCAGGCCGGGGCGCTGTGCGATGCCGCGTGCCAGCAGCGGATCCTTGCCAAGCGTGGCGTGCACGATGCGCAGGTCGGCATCGAGGTCGAAGATGCGCCGGACCCGGCGCACGATCGAGGGAATCGCGCGCGGATCGACCTGGCCCAGCTGCAGCCGCAGCTCCGGGCGCTTGGGATCGGCACTGACCCGGATCACGCTGGGGCGCTCGGGCGGGCCGATCACGCGCTGGTAGCTGTCCTCGTCGATGCACTCGATGCCGGGAATGGCCCGGCGACGCAGGAAGCCGAGCATCGCGGAAAAATCCAGCGGTGGCCGGTAGCCCAGGCGCAGGCTCAGGCTCAGGGTGCCAGCGTCCACGCTGCCGCGTTGGCGTCGGATCGCGGTGGGTGGCATGCCGCAGCCCTCGACGAACGCGGCATTGAAGCGGCGCAGGCTGTTGTAGCCCGACGCCATGGCAACATCGGTGATCGGCAGGGCGGTTTCGGTGAGCAGCTGCTTGGCCAGCAGCAGGCGCCGGGTGGCGTGGATCTGCGCCGGGGCCGCGCCCAGCCGGGCGACGAACAGGCGCTGCAGCTGGCGCGCGCTCAGCCCCAGCCGCGCGGCCAGATCGGCCACCGGCGCATCCTGCAGGAAGCTGTCGTGGATCAACGCCAGCGCGCGCTGCAGGGTTTCATTGCTCAGCGCGTCCTGTGCCTCCGGTGCCAGTTCGGGACGGCAGCGCAGGCACGGCCGGAAGCCGGCCGCCGCCGCTGCGGCTGCGGTGGGGTAGTAGTCGACATTGCTGGGCTTCGGCGGCGGTGCCGGGCACACGGGTCGGCAATAGATGCCGGTGCTGCGCACCGCAGTGAAGAACACGCCGTCGAAACGTGCGTCGCGCGCCAGTCGGGCGCTTTCGCAGGCGGCGTGGTCCAGGGGCAGGGCGGTATCCATGGGCGCCAGTCTATGCCCGGGGCGGCGGTCGGGCTCGCCATTTTCGGACACCAATGCCATCGCGCGACGGCGTGGTTCAGGGCAGGTTGCCGCCAAGCGGGCGCTGCGCACTAGACTGTGCATTCACGTGCCGCTGCGCGCGCTCCTCTGTAGGGATACCGGGTTGTTCATGTTGCTCAAGTCGTGGTGGTTGCCGTTGTTGTGCCTGGGCCTGGCCGGTTGCAGCCAGCTGGAGAATCCGGGCAATGTCACCGCCGCCGACAAGGCGGTGCGGGCGCAGAGTGCCGACGGCGACCACATGGTGTCGATCAACGCCGCCGATGTGCCCGCCCCGCTGCCCGCGCCGCCCAAGCGCGGCGACCAGGGCTGGCCGCAGGCCGCACTGGAAAACGGCAAGGCCTGGGTCAGTTGCGATACCGACTATGCCGGCGCGGCCGGTGATGGCATTGCACTGGAGGCGCTGGATCGCAAGAGCATCGATGCGGCGCTGGCACCGTGCGCCGAACGCGGCCTGGTGCGGGTGCGGTACGCGGGCAAGATCAACCCCGGGTTCTCCGAACTGGTCGCGCGGCTGGCGATGGTGGCCGACGCGCAGCACATCTCCAAGCGCATCCTCGACCTGGATTCCAGCGGCGGCCAGGTCGAAGCGGCGATCGTGGGCGGCGACCGCATCGGCGAATCCAACTGGACCATCTGGATCCGCGAAGGCTCGGTCTGCCACAGCGCGTGTGTGTTCGTACTGGCTGCCGGCGACAACCGCCTGGTGGCCGGCAAGGTCGGCATCCACCGGATGATGCGGATCAGTTCCAAGGCGACCTCGCGCGCCGAGCTCAACCGCGAACTCCACGAGGTCTACGACAACGTCAAGGATTACCTGCAGCGCAACGGCGTGGCGGTGGGCGTGGCCGACCTGATGATGACCGTGCCCAACCGCAGCCTGCGCCTGCTGAGCAGCGAGGAACTGCGCCAGTTCGGGCTGGATGGCACCAACGCGGTGCAGGACGATCTGGAGCGGATCAAGCAGATGCGCAAATGCGGCGATGATTTCGTGCGCCGCAAGGACGCGTTCCTCGTCGCCTTCGACCAGGAGTGCAAGCACGACGGCAGTGAGCTGGAAGCGGTGAACAGCTGCGGGCAGACCCTCAAGCAGCGCTTCGGCTTCCCCGATGTGACCTGCCCGGACGAGAGCCCGCTGTCGGAAATCGATGTGTCCACGCTGTTGCCATCCAGCGTGACGCCGACGCGCGAGGCGCCGACCGAACGCACCGTCGGTGATGCCGGGCAGACACCGACGGAAGCGGCCGAACGCAACTGACGGACCACTCACGGGGTTCCCGTAGACTGGCCTCCTTCTTTCCAGCCAACGGTGTCCCGATGCGTGTTCCGCTGCTGCTGTCCTCGTTCCTGCTGGCCGCCGTTGCCCATGCGCAGACCCCGCCACCGGCCACGCCCGCCCCGGCCCCGGCGCGCCCGGCACCGGCCGCCGCACCGGCCGCACGGCCGGCGTTGACCCCGGCGCAGCAGGCACAGGTGCACAAGCAGGACGCCGAGTTGAGTGCCGCCGCGCTGCAGGTGGCACAGCTGGTGGACGCCAACCGCGCCGCCGAGGCCTGGAAGGGCGCCTCGGCGATCGCGAAGAAATCGGTCACCGAACAGGCCTTCGTCGGCCAGCTCACGTCCGATCGCAAGCGCCTGGGGGCATTGGCTTCGCGTGGTCAGCCGGTGGTGACCCGGGTCAAGTACGCGCCGGGCGCGACGGTGCCCGAAGGGCTCTACATCAACGTCAGTTTCCCCACGCGGTTTGCCAACAGCGCCCAGCCGGTGCGCGAACTGGTCTCCTTCCGGCTCGACGAAGATCGGGTCTGGCGCCTGGCCGGTTACAGCGTGCGTGCCGCCACTCCCTGAGGAATGCCCATGAGTATCGAGATCCAGATGTTGGCGTGGTCGATGGTGCTGGGCCTGGTGCACCTGTTTGCCGCGTCCACCGCCGTCACTCACGAGCGCGGCCTGAAGTGGAACGCCTCGCCGCGCGATGCGCAGGGTCCGCCGGTGCGGCCGCTGACCGGGCGCCTGCAGCGCGCCCAGTCCAACTTCATGGAGACCTTTCCGTTCTTCGCTGCTGCCGTACTGGCGGTGGTGCTGACCCAGCGCCAGGACAGCACCACCGCCCTGGCGGTGCAGCTGTATTTCTGGGCGCGGGTGGTCTACCTGCCGCTGTATGCCGCCGGGGTGCCGTACGTGCGCAGCCTGGTGTGGGTGGTCTCGCTGATCGGCATCATCAAGCTGATCTTCGCCCTGCTGTAGAACACGGGTGAATCCCGGCCGACCCCGCTGATCCAGATCAAGGCGGGGGTTGGGCCAACGGCGGTAAGCTGGCACCGACACGCAACCGCAGGATGGAACATGTCGGACGCAAGCCCGCAGCAGCAGTGCGCACCGGAACAGCCGGTGGATGTGGTGGTGGTCGGAGCGGGACCGGCCGGGTTGTGCTTCGCACGCTCGCTCGCCGACAGCGGCCTGCGCGTCAGCCTGGTCGAACAACAGCCGCGCGCTGCACTGGCGCAGCCGGCGTTCGACGGCCGCGAGATTGCCTTGACCCACGCCTCGCGGCAGATCCTGGAAACGCTGGGCATCTGGGCGCGGCTGGACCCGGCCGAGATCTCCTCCCTGCGGGATGCCAAGGTCCTGGACGGCGGCTCGCCGTTCGCGCTGACCTTTGCCAACACCCAGCGCACCGATGGCGACCTGGGCTGGCTGGTGCCCAACCATCTGATCCGCCGCGCCGCCTGGGACAGCGTGCAGGGCCAGCGCGGCCTGCAACTGCTGGATGAAACGCGGGTGGTCGGGGTGGTCGCCGGGCCGCGCCACAGCGTGGTGACCCTGGCCGATGGGCGCCGCCTGGTCGCACGCCTGGTGGTCGCCGCCGACAGCCGCTTTTCCAGCACCCGGCGCATGCTCGGGATAGGCGCGCGCATGCGCGACTTCGGCAAGTCGATGCTGGTCTGCCGGATGCAGATCGAGGTGCCGCACCGGCACACCGCCTGGGAGTGGTTCGGCTATGGGCGCACGATGGCGCTGCTGCCGCTCAACGGCGACCAGGCCTCGGCGGTGATCACCCTGCCACCGCGCCAGATCGAGGCATTGCTGGCGCAGGACGAAGACCGCTTCGGGCGCAGCATCAGCACCTTCTTCGAACACCGGCTGGGCGCGATGCAGCCGACCGCGCGGCCACAGGCCTATCCGTTGGTGGGGGTGTATGCCAACGCATTCGTCGGCGATCGCTGTGCCTTGATCGGCGACGCCGCCGTGGGCATGCATCCGGTCACCGCCCACGGGTTCAACCTGGGATTGCTCAGCCAGCATCGGCTGGCCGCGATCCTGACCCGGGCAGCGGTGCGGGGTACCGACATTGCCGCCCCGGGTGGGCTGTCCGCCTACGAGCGCGGCCACCGGCTGGCGTCACGCCCGTTGTATGAGGCCACCAACGCCATCGCCGCGCTGTATACCGACGACCGCCTGCCGGCCCGGGTGCTGCGCCGGGCCGGGTTGCGCCTGGCGCAGGGGGTGACGCCGTTCCGCCGGTTGATCGCCGCGCACCTGACCCAGCGCTGAGACGTCACCACCAGCGGTCATGACCGACCGATCAGGGCGCGTCGGAATCGGCGATGACGTGGATGACGGTGTCGCCGAACTGGACCATCTGGCCCGCGCGGATCTTGCACGCCTTGCGCAGTTCCACTTCACCATCGACCAGGACGTGGCCGTCGCCGATCACGGTCTTGGCTTCGCCCCCGCTGGTGACCAGGTCGGCCAGCTTGAGCAGCTGCTTCAGCTCGACGTAGTCGCGGTCCAGTTCAAATTCGAGGGTCTGCATGGAACGGGTATCCTGGGAAGGGGCGCGGACGTGGGGCCGGGCCGGAAGAGGGCGCGTATTGTGCGCCAGCACGCTGCAGAAGGGGATGCATGCGGAAATCTGTACGCGTTGTTCAGGAACAATGCGGTATCATCGCCCCCTGAGCGAGTGAATTCTCCTCCGACCGAGCAGCGCTAGGGCACGCGATAAGAAAGGGCGCCCAAAGCGCGGACCATCCCCCTTTTTTATCTCACTGCCGCTTGAAACGGCAGTGTTTCGGAGTTTCCCATGTCCCAAGAATCCCCCGCGCCGCTGCTGTTCGCAGATCTCGGCCTGTCCGACGCTGTGATGCAGGCCGTCGCCACCGTCGGTTATGAAACCCCGTCRCCGATCCAGGCCGCCACCATTCCGGCCATGCTGGAAGGCCGTGACGTGCTGGGCCAGGCCCAGACCGGTACCGGCAAGACCGCCGCCTTCGCGCTGCCGGTGCTGTCCAATCTCGATTTCAACCAGACCAAGCCGCAGGTGCTGGTGCTGGCGCCGACCCGCGAACTGGCCATCCAGGTTGCCGAGGCGTTCCAGACCTACTCCTCGGGCATCCCCGGTTTCCGTGTGCTGCCCGTTTACGGCGGCCAGCCCTACGGTCAGCAGCTGTCGGCCCTGCGTCGTGGCGTGCATGTCATCGTCGGTACGCCGGGCCGGGTGATCGATCACCTTGAGCGCGGCACCCTGGACCTGTCCGAACTGAAGACCCTGGTGCTGGACGAAGCCGATGAAATGCTGCGCATGGGCTTCATCGACGACGTCGAAGCGGTGCTGAAGAAGCTGCCGGAAACCCGCCAGGTCGCTCTGTTCTCGGCCACCATGCCGTCGCAGATCCGCCGCATCGCCCAGACCTACCTGAAGAACCCGGCCGAAGTGACCATCGTCAGCAAGACGACCACCTCGGCCAACATCCGCCAGCGCTACTGGTGGGTGAGCGGCATGCACAAGCTGGACGCGCTGACCCGCATCCTGGAAGTGGAACCGTTCGACGCGATGATCATCTTCTCGCGGACCAAGGCCGCCACCGAAGAACTCGCCGAGAAGCTGCAGGCCCGTGGCCTGGCCGCAGCCGCCATCAACGGCGACATGCAGCAGGCCCAGCGCGAGCGCACCATCGGCATGCTGAAGGAAGGCAAGCTGGACATCCTGGTCGCCACCGACGTGGCCGCCCGTGGCCTGGACGTGGAACGCATCAGCCACGTGCTGAACTACGACATCCCGTACGACACCGAAAGCTACGTGCACCGCATCGGCCGTACCGGCCGTGCCGGCCGCACCGGTGATGCGATCCTGTTCGCCACCCCGCGCGAAAAGGGGATGCTGCGTGCGATCGAGCGCGCTACCCGGCAGCCGATCGAAGAGATGCAGTTGCCGAGCGTGGACGCGGTCAACGACACCCGCATCACCAAGTTCATGAGCCGCATCAGCGACGTGCTCGATGCCGGTGGCACCGAGTTCTACCGCGACCTGCTGCAGCGCCTGGAAGGCGAGAAGAACGTGCCGGCGATCGAGATCGCCGCCGCGCTGGCCAAGTTGCTGCAGGGCGATTCGCCGTTCCTGCTGACCCCGCCGGTGCGTGGTGCGCGCGAAGAACGTGCCCCGCAGCAGCGCAACGAACGCGGCAACGACCGTGGCGAGCGTCCGGCCCGTTTCGAACCGCGCTTCGAGCGTGGCCCGCGTCGTGAAGACGACCGTGGCCCGCGTCCGCCGCGTCCGGAAGGCGACTTCGGCAACAGCGACGGCGGCGTCGAGCGCGCCCCGCGCCGTGACATCGCCCCGCGTGGTGCCGCCGAGCCGGGCATGGAAACCTTCCGCATCGAAGTGGGCCACGTGCACGGCGTGAAGCCGGGCAACATCGTCGGCGCGATCGCCAACGAAGCCGGGCTGGAAAGCCGCTTCATCGGCCGCATCGACATCCATGACGACTTCTCGGTGCTGGACCTGCCGGCGGAAATGCCGCAGGACCTGCTGACCCACCTGAAGAAGGTGTGGGTCTCCGGCCAGCAGCTTCAGATGCGCAAGGTGGAGCCGGGTGAAGACCTGACCCCGTCGCCGCGTCCGGCGTTCAAGCCGAAGTTCGGCGGCAAGCCGCGCGGCCCGGGTGGCCCGGGTGGTCCGCGCAGCGGCCCGGGCGGCGACGACCGTCCGCCGCGTCGTGACGGCTTCAAGCCGCGCGGTCCGCGCAACGCCTGATCGCCCCCGCGGTCCAGACAACGCCAGCCCCCGGGCTGGCGTTGTCGTTTCCGGGTTTCGCACCGCCTCAACATTGCCCGCTCTAGCCTGAGTCCCTGACTTCATCGGGCTTGATACTCACTCCATGGCTCCGGGGGGATCCGCGATGCTGGCAACTGGCAGGGATGTTGGTGCAACGGCGGTACCGTATCTGACGCGGGGCCTGACCCTGCGCTTTGTTCTGCTGACCGGCATGGCGATCGGGCTGGTGGGCATTTCCGCGCTGATCCAGGAATTGCAGGCCGCCTCGACGGCGTGGATCGTCGGCCAGAGCCACTGGTCGCGGAGCCAGCAGCAGGCCAGCTTCGCGCTTGGCCGCTACATCAACTCGGGAGACCCGGCCGACCTGGCCGAAGCGCGCACGGCCTGGGCGGTGCCGCTGGGCGATCTGGCTGCGCGGCGGGCGCTGGAACAGGCCGATCCGGACCTGGCGGCGGCGCGCCGCGGTTTCGTGCAGGGCGGCAACGCGCCGGGCGACATCAACCGCCTGATCGTGTCGTTCCGTTACCTGGGCCGGATGAGTTACTTCCGCGACGCGGTGCGGCTGTGGCAGCAGACCGATGCAGGGCTGCAGCAGCTGGTGCAGATCGCCGACCGCGCGGCGGCGATGCACGCCAATGGCGGCGGCACCGGACCGCAGCGGCAGGCGCTCCTGGACCACCTGCACCTGCTGGATCGCAGCCTGCAGGCGCAGGCGAAGGCATTTTCGGCGTCGTTGCTGCGCACCGCCTCGGTCGTACGCATGACCACGCTGCTGGTGGGCGGCTTGTCGGTGCTGCTGATCACGCTGGTGGCGGTGCTGCTGTCGCGACGGGTGCGGCGTGATCTGCTGGAGCAGGAGGGACGTTTCCGCGCCGCCTTCTACCAGGCCACCGTCGGCATGCTCAAACTCGACCATGCCGGCGGGGTACTGGAAGCCAACCAGGCGATGGCCGACATCCTCGACCACCGCCGTGAGTCGATGCTCGGGATGCCGCTGCAGGATCTGCTGGTGGAAGGCGAACTGGTGCTGGATGCGCAGGGAGGCATCGACTGGATACGCCAGCTGCGCCCCGGCGAGCTGCGCTTCCGGCGTGCCGATGGCGGGCTGATGTGGGGGCGCTGGAGCGGGACCGTCGTGCGCACGCCCGGGCGCGAGCCGGCCGTATTTGCCATCGTCGAGGACGTCTCGCAGAACCATGCGCTGGCGCGTGAGGTCGAACACCATGCCAGCCACGATCCGCTGACCGGGCTGATCAACCGCCGCGAGATCGAACGCCTGCTCGAACAGGCGCTCATCGACGTGCGCAGCCACGGCGGCGTGCACAGCCTGTGCTATCTCGACCTGGACTACTTCAAGCTGGTCAACGACGGACTTGGCCACGCCGCCGGCGACCAGCTGCTGCACAGCTTCGCCGACTACCTGGTCGGGGCGGTGCGCGAGGGCGACTGGGTCGGGCGCATGGGTGGGGACGAATTCGCCCTGTTCCTGGCCAACGCCGGCCAGGAGGAAGCCAAGCAGGTGCTGCAGCGGATCGTCCGCAACCTCGGCCAGGCCAGCTTCCAGCACGGCGAAGGGTCGCCGCGGCTGAGCTGCAGCATCGGCCTGGTGGAAGTCACCGACGAGACGGTGGACGTGAACTGGCTGATGAGCGCGGCCGACAGTGCCTGCTATGCGGCCAAGGAGGCCGGGCGCAACCGTGTGCACTGCTACAACGAAAGCCGCCCGGCGCTGGAGGAACGGCGGCTGGAAGCCGAACGCCTGGCGCGGGTCTCCAGTGCGATCGCCGAGAACCGCATGCTGCTCTACGCGCAGCGCATCGAGCGGGTCGGCGATCCGGCGTACCTGCATTACGAAGTGCTGGTGCGCATGCGCAGCCCCGAAGGGGTGCTGCAGATGCCGGGCGACTTCATGCCCGCCGTCGAGCGCTACGGCATGGGCATGGCGCTGGACCGGCATGTGCTGGGACTGTTGTTCCGCCACCTGCAGGTGTGCCCGGCACACGTGCAGCGGCTGGGCCTGTGCAACGTCAACGTGTCGGCGCAGTCGATCACCGAACCCAGCTTCCTGGCCTTTGTCTGCGATCTGCTCGAGCGCAATCGCGGCCTCGCCCGCAAGCTGTGCTTCGAGGTCACCGAGACGGCGGCGATCAGCAACCTGGCCCAGGCACGCAACTTCATCGAAGCGGTCAAGGCGCGGGGTTGCCGGGTCGCATTGGACGA
This sequence comes from Stenotrophomonas sp. P5_A9, assembly GCF_056400525.1. Classification (NCBI taxonomy): domain Bacteria; kingdom Pseudomonadati; phylum Pseudomonadota; class Gammaproteobacteria; order Lysobacterales; family Lysobacteraceae; genus Stenotrophomonas; species Stenotrophomonas sp. P5_A9. The sequence continues at coordinate 23,166 of NZ_JBFULC010000003.1, read as the reverse complement.
CTTCGGCTCAGGCCTGTCCTCCTTCAGCTACCTGCGTCAGTTGCCGGCGGACATGCTCAAGATCGACGGCGTGTTCGTGCGCGACATGGATATCGATCCGGTCAGCCGCGCGGCGGTACGCGCGATCACCGAGATCGGCCGCGAGCTGCACATGACCGTGATTGCCGAGTGGGTCGAATCGGACGAGGTTGCCGAGCAGCTGCAGGTGCTCGGCGTGGATGGGCTGCAGGGCTATGCGATCGAACGGCCGATGGCGCTTGAGCGGATGACCCAGCCCGCGTTATGGCCGGCGCGGACCGGCGTGGCAGCCGACCGCCGCAGCGGCGCGCCCTGAGCGTTGGGCCGACGGCCCGGCTGAACGGCGGGGAGGGTGAAGTGGCCGGGAACTTGCGATAATCCCGGCCAGGGGCGTCACGCGGCGTGCGTGGCGGCAACATCGATGGGCGGGCAGGCGTGTGGGGCACTGGCTTGGCAGGTTCGTTGGCAAACATGCAGTAACGCTGCTGCTGGCTTGGCTGGTGCTGGTGCTGCCGGCGCTCGCTGCCGCCAGCGCAGTTCCCAACGCGCCGGCCCGGGCCGGCACCGACGTGCTGCTGCTGGGGGCGGCCACCGCCGAGCGCACGCCGCAACGCGCCTGCTCGGCCGACGTCCTGGCGCGGCACCAGCAGGTGCTGGCGGTCCCTGCGCCGCCGCAAGGCTGGTCGGGCGAACCGCAGGCGGTGGACGTGTTCGGCGTGTTCTCCGGCGAAGTACGGATCAGCCATGGCGACCGCCAGATCTGCGGCAGCATGCACGACGCGCGCACCCGCGATTCGCGCTTCCGCGCCGGGGTGGGCATGGTGGTGGTGCCCAAGGCGGGTGAGCACGAACCTATCGTGGTGTCCTGGGCCACGCCGCTCAAACCGCGCTGGATCCCCACGGTGCAGCTCGGCGCGCCCAGCCCGGTGCAGCAGAACGACACCGCGCGGCTGCTGGTGCGCGCGGCCTGCATCGCGGTGGCGATCGCGCTGGCGCTGTCGGCGTTGATCGGCTATGTCACCGCCAAGGACCGATCCTTCCTGATCTACGTGGGCGTGTGCCTGGTGTTCGTGCTGTGGCAAGCGGTGCTGGGGGGCCTCAGCGGCTATCCCGAGCCGTGGCTGCCGGTGGGCGACCGGTCCTCGTGGTGGCTGGTGGCGCTGAGCGCGTTCACCGAGGCGATGCTGCTGCCGGTGCTGTGGCGGCTCAACGGGGGCGACCGGCTGTGGCCACGCTCGCGCGGCGTCCAGCAGGCCGTGCTGTGGGCACTGGTGGTGGTGGGTCTGTGCGTGCCGTGGATGGGCCTGGCCGCGCTGACCTGGTGGGCGGCCGCGCTGGAAGACCTGTATCTGCTGGGCTGCGCGGTGTGCCTGGGGGTGGGCGTGTGGGCGCTGCTGCGACGCGACCGCTACGCCTTGGCCGGGCTGAGCGCGCTGGCACCGTGGTGGATCATGATCATCGCCGATGCGCTGCATGCGCAGTGGCTGGTGGCCTACCGGATCGAAACGCTGCAGCTGGCCGCCACCTGGTTTCTGATGATGTCCGCCTATGCGCTGAACCTGCGCCTGGGCCGCCTGCGCCAGCAGCGCGATGAAATGCGCCAGTTGGCCGACACCGACCCGCTGACCGGGCTGCCCAATCGCCGCGCCGGCCTGCGCCTGCTGGCGCAGTACCTGGAACGCGCGCGCCAGGACGAACAGCCGCTGGCGATCGGCTTCCTGGACATCGACCTGTTCAAGGACATCAACGACCAGTATGGCCACGAGGTGGGCGACCAGGTGCTGGTGGCGGTGGCGCGCAACCTGCGCGACTCGGTCCGCAACCGCGATGATGTGATCCGCATGGGCGGGGAGGAGTTCCTGGTGCTGCTGCCCGGCGCCAGCCGCGCCAGCGCCCTGGCCCGGCTGGAAAGCGTGCGCCTGCAGGTGCAGGCGGTCACCGCGATCCTGGCCATCCCGGGCCTGAACGTATCGGCCAGCATCGGCCTGGCGGCGATGCGCGGCGACGGCGACGACCTGCCCTCGCTGCTGCGCCGCGCCGACCATGCCATGTACTGCGCCAAGCGCGCCGGCCGCAACCAGGTCTATGACGCCGAGCAGGCCACCCCGGCCGCCGCTCCGATGACGGCATGAGTCGCCATCGCCCTGCGCGGGCCGGGTTTGCCGGATAATGGGCCCATGACTATTCGACTCAACAAGCACATCGCCGATACCGGCTTCTGTTCCCGTCGCGAAGCCGACCGCCTGATCGGCGAGCGCCGCGTCACCGTCAACGGCCATCCGGCCGGCACCGGTGCGGTGGTCGGCGAAGGCGACGTGGTCCTGGTCGACGGCCAACCGCTGCGCGCCCGCGAAGCGAAAAAGGCCGGTGGCCGCAAACACGTCTACATCGCGCTGAACAAGCCGGTGGGCATCACCTGCACCACCGAAACCTCGGTCAAGGGCAACATCGTCGAGTTCGTCGGCCACGAGCAGCGCATCTTCCCGGTGGGGCGCCTGGACAAGGATTCCGAAGGCCTGATCCTGCTGACCAGCAACGGCAACATCGTCAACCAGATCCTGCGTGCCGAGAACGGCCACCAGAAGGAATACATGGTGGCGGTGAACAAGCCGGTCACCGACGAATTCCTGCGCGGCATGGCGCGCGGCGTGCGCATCCGCGACGAAACCACGCTGCCGTGCCGCACCAGCAAGCTGGCCAAGTTCGGTTTCCGCATCACCCTGCAGCAAGGCCTGAACCGGCAGATCCGCCTGATGGCCGCCGCCTTCGACTACCGCGTTACCCAGCTGCGCCGCGTGCGCATCGACAACATCAAGCTCGGTGCGCTCAAGCCGGGCCAGTGGCGCAATCTGACCGACGCCGAGCTCAAAGGCCTGCTGCCCAAGCAGCTGGAGTGGTGATGCCGTGCGTCACGCGATGACGCCGCAGCGGGGCTAGACTGCGCGGGAACACCACCACGCCTGCCCCGATGATCAAGCCGTCCAAGCCGGACAACGAAGAACAGCGCCTGCTGGCGCTGCAGCGCTACCAGATCCTGGATACGCCCAATGAACGGTCGTTCGAGGATCTGGTGACCATTGCCACGGCCTTGTGTGGCACCGGCATGGGGGCGGTGACGCTGGTGGACCGGGACCGCCAGTGGTTCAAGGCGCGGCGGGCGGTGGACGCCAGCGAGGCCAGTCGCGATATCTCCTTCTGTGGCCACGCCATCCTGCAACCGGACCAGGTGATGGTGGTCGAGGATGCATTGCAGGATCCGCGCTTCCACGACAACCCGCTGGTGGTGGACGACCCGCACGTGCGCTTCTACGCCGGTGCACCGTTGCTCAGCTTCGATGGATTGCCGCTGGGGACGTTGTGCGTGTTCGACGCCAGCCCTGGGCAGCTGCGCCCGGAGCAGGCCAAGGCCTTGGCCGCGCTGTCCCGGCAGGTCTCGCTGGTGATGGAACTGCGCCGCTACGCGCACGAGATCCAGCAGCACATGCGCGACCGCGCGTGGTACGAACAGCGCCTGGGCGAATACAACAACCTGCTTGAACAGCAGAATGCGGACCTGGCCGAGCAGAGCCGCACCGACCCGCTGACCGGACTACCCAACCGCCGCGCGATGAGCGCCGCGCTGACGGCGGCGGTCTGCGATGCCGACGGCCAGCCACGGCAGACCGCGGTGGCCCTGCTGGACATCGACCATTTCAAGCGCGTCAACGATCTCTACGGCCACGCCACCGGCGACCACGTGCTGGCCGAACTGGCCCGGCTGCTGCGCGCGCACTTCGCCGGGCAGGGGCTGGCGGCGCGCTTTGGCGGCGAGGAGTTCGTGGTGCTGATGCCCGACACCGCGCTGGCCACCGCCGAGCTGCAGTGCGATGTCCTGCGCATGGCCGTGGCCGACCTGCCGCTGGGCATCCCGCTGACGATCCGCATCGGCGTGGCCGCCCACCACCACGGCGACACGGTGGAGCAGACCCTGGCCCGCGCCGACGCGGCGCTCTACCAGGCCAAGCATCAGGGCCGCAACCGGGTGCTGCGCGCCGACTGAGGGCGCATTCGCAGGCACTGCGACGCGGCGCTGGCATGCTGGTGTCCCGCCTGCCACCGCCCTTGCCATGCTGCAGACCCTGGCCATCGCCAACTACCGCTCCCTGTACGACCTGGTCGTGCCGATGGGACGGCTCAACCTGGTCACCGGTGACAACGGCAGCGGCAAATCCAGCCTCTACCGCGCGCTGCGCCTGCTGGCCGAGACCGCGCAGGGCGGCGTTGCCGCGGCGCTGGCGCGCGAGGGCGGGCTGGGCTCGGCGCTGTGGGCCGGGCCCAGCCGCATCAACCCGCGCATGGTACGGGGCGAGATCCCCGTGCAGGGCCAGGCGCACGCGCCATCGGTCGCGCTGCGGCTCGGGTTTGCGGCTGCCGATTTCGGCTATGCGATCGACCTGGGGCTACCGGTGGGCAGCAGGTCGATGTTCGACCTGGACCCGCAGATCAAATGCGAGAGTGTCTGGGCCGGGCCATTCCTGCGCAGCGCCAACGCGCTGGTAGAGCGACGCGGCGCGCTGGTGCGGCGCAGGAACGGCCGGCAGTGGGAGGTGGTGGACGAGCACCTGTCGGTATTCGAAAGCCTGTTCACCCAACTGGCCGATCCGCAGCGCATGCCCGAGGTGCTGGCCCTGCGCGAATCGATCCGCGGCTGGCGTTTCTACGATCATTTCCGCAGCGATCCGCACGCACCGGCGCGGCAGGCGCCGCTGGCCACGCGCACGCCGGTGCTCAGCCACGACGGCCATGACCTGGCGGCGGCCTGGCAGACCATCGTGGAGATCGGCGATCCGCAGGCCCTGGCGCGCTCGCTCGACGATGCGTTTCCCGGTGCGCAGGTGTTGATCGAACCGCACGAAGGCCGGCTGCACCTGAAGTTCCAGCAGCCCGGGCTGCTGCGGCCGTTGTCGGCGGCTGAACTGTCCGACGGCACGCTGCGCTATCTGCTGCTGATTGCGGCGTTGCATACCCCGCGCCCGCCGCCGCTGATGGTGCTCAACGAACCGGAGACCAGCCTGCACCCGGACCTGCTGCCGGCGCTGGCGCGGTTGATCATTGCCGCGTCAACGCGCAGCCAGTTGTGGGTGGTGTCGCACGCCAGCCGCCTGATCGCGGCGCTGCAGGAAGACCCTGCGTGTGCGTGTATCCGCCTGCACAAGGAACTCAGCCAGACCCGCGTGGTCGGACAGGGCCTGCTGGATGCGCCGGCCTGGTACTGGCCATCGCGGTAAGCGCCGATCGTCGGCCGGGCCATTCGCATCCGGTAGCGACCGTTGGTCGGCCATCACAGCTGGTACCGGACTGCTGGCCGGTGCGCGCCGGGCCGGTCAATCGGCGATGTTGCGCGCCTCGGCGGTAGCCAGGATCTCCGGATGCTGGACCGGCTTGCGGCGGTTCAACAGGGGATGCAGGAACACCGCGCCGACGATGATTGCCACGCCGGCATAGAACAGCGGGGTCAGTTCGCGCTGCTCGCTGAGCAACACCATCGCCAGCACGATCGCGTAGACCGGTTCGAGGTTGGTCACCAGCTGCGAGGTGTAGGCACTGATGTGGCGCAGCGCGACCAGCGCCAGCGCGAATGGCAGCAGCGTGCACAGCCCGGCCAGGGTCAGCAGCAGCAGGCCATCGTGCAGGTCCGGGATCACCCACAGCGGGCTGGCCAGCGCCGGCAGCAGGAACGGCAGCGCCGGCGCCAGCAGGGTCAGGGTGAGCGTGCCAGCGCCGAGTTCCAGCGCGGTCACGGTAAGCGGGTCGGCGTGACTGACCATGCGCTTGTTGAGCGAGCCGAACACCGCCACCAGCAGCGCCGACAGGGCACCAATCAGTACGCCCAGGCGCATGCCATGCGGAACCCCGCCCACCACCAGCGCCACGCCGGGCAGCACCGCGACGCCGAAGGCGAGCTCGCGCAGCTGGAACGGGCGCCTGGCCACCCACGGCTCGATCACCGAGGTGAACACCGGCGCCAGCGCGATGCAGGTGGCCGCCACCGAGGCATTGGCCAGTTTCACCGCGCCGTAGAAGGTCAGCCAGTGCAGCGCGACCAGCGCGCCGATGCCGCAGTAGCCTGCAAACAGTGTCGGCGACAGCTGCCGCAGCCCGCGCCACACCCGTGGCAGCAACGCCAGCATCGCCACCACGAGCAGCATTCGCCACCACACCAACGGCAGCGCGGGCAGGGTGATCAGCTTGCCGAGGATGGCGGTGACGCCCCACAGCAGCACGCAGAAATGGATTTGCAGAAGCGCTCTGCGGGTATCGGTCATGGGCATCGCGGTATTGTGCGACAAGCCGGGCGCCACCGCGATCCATGCACGTCGCGTTTAGGCCGGCATGGCATCCTGCGCCGATGAACAGCGCACCGATCCCCTCACCGTCCCCGCGCGCCCGGGCCCTGGCCGGGCTCACCGGGCTCACCGCCATCGCAGCGCTGGTGCTGCAGTACGCGCTGCTGCTGCAGACCGTCGGCGCCACGGCCGGCACCGGGCAGGCGCTGCTGCGCCTGCTCGGCTACTTCACCATCCTCAGCAACATCGGTGTGGCCGCGGTCTGTCTGGCACGGCTGCGGGGGCGCCGCGACGGCATGGCCGCGCCCGCCGCCAGTGCCGCGGTGGCGCTGTATATCGGCATCACCGGATTGGTCTACGTGCTGGTCTTGCGCGGCCTGTGGCATCCGCAGGGCGCACAGTGGTGGGCCGATACAGGCTTGCATTACGCCGTCCCGGTGCTGTACCTGCTGGGTTGGCTGGCCGGACCGCATGGGTGCCTGCGCTGGCGCCAGCTCGGCTGGGCGCTGCTGTTCCCGGCGATCTACCTGGGGTGGGCGCTGCTGGTCGGGCGCTGGAGCGGGCAGTACCCGTATCCGTTCCTGGACCTGGCCGCGCTCGGTGCCGCCACGGTGGCGCGCAATGCGCTGGTGGTGGGGCTGGCGTTCATCGCGCTGGGGGCGTTGTTGTGGCGGATCGACGCGCGGTTGGGCGCGCGCAGCGCCGTATCCACCCGGCGGTAGCTATCGATGGTGGGTCGATAGGCCGACCCACGATCGGCGTTACGTCGCTCCTACGCGCGCCAGCTGGTCGCGCAGCGCCATCGCCGCGCCAGGATTACGCTGCTTGGCCGCACCAATGAACAGCATGTAGACCTCGCGCGGACCGGTGGACGCTGCCTCGGCGGTCACATGGGGCAGGTCCGGATTGTCCTCGCCGCGCGCCCAGCGCATCGCACGCAGGCACCACTGCTCCAGCGCCCGTTCCGGATAGCCCGCACGCAGGTTGGCGCGTGCATGCATCAGCCGCGCATAGACGAAATCCGCGGTCGGGTCGGCAAAGCTCGGATGCTCGGCAGAGCCGCTGAACACCAAGGCCACGTTGTGCGCCCGCGCCACCGTCACCAGCTCGAGCGTCCACGCCGCCGGATTGCGCACCTCCAGCGCATGCTGAAGGCGTCGCCCATCGGCCTGCTTCGGCAGCAGCTGCAGGAAGCCGTCAAACGCCTCCGCATCGGCAGGGTGGGTATCACCGAACTGCCACACCAGCGGGCCCAGCCGGTCTTCCAACGCCACGATTCCAGCGACGAAGGCCTCCACCCGCGGCCCGACCTTGCTCAGGTCATGGGTCTGGGTGATGGTGCGCGGTGCCTTGGCCGAGAAGCGGAAGCCCGGCGGCGTCTGCTCGCGCCATTGCGCGTAGACGGCCGGCTTCTGCGCCCGGTAGAAGGTGCTGTTGATCTCGATGCAGCGCAGCGCGGCACTGGCATGGGCCAGCTCTTCGCGCTGCGGCAGCCCGGCCGGGTAGAACATGCCACCGCGCCAGGCCGGAAACACCCAGCCGCCAATGCCGGTGCGGATACGCCCTGCTGCGGCCGTCATGCGGTGCCTGCGTGGGCGCGCCACGGATCGTAGCTGCCGAACCACCACAGGAATCCTTCGGGATCACGACAGGCGTAGCCGCGCCCGCCGTAGGGCTGGTCGGCGATCTCGATCACCACCCGTGCGCCGGCGGCCACCGCCCGCGCGTAATGCGCGTCGGGATCGGCCACGATCACACAGGCACTCTGGGTCTGGCGACCGCCGACCTCATCGGGCTGCACGCTGTGCCGGCCCCACTCGCTGGTGGTGTCGACCGAGCCGAGCATGATCATGCCGTGGCCGTAGACCAGCTGTGCATGGTGGACGGTATCGCCCTCGGCATACACCGCCTGCGGCTCGAACCCGAACGCGTGCTGCAGCCAGGCGATCGCCGCCCGGGCGTCGCGGTAGCGCAGGCACGGAATGACGGTGGATACGGTATCGGCAGGCGCGGTCATGTCGGTCTCCGGAGCGGTCCTCCTTCTGGCACAGGCGAGCCTGAGCGCGCGCGCGTTACCATCGTGCGAAACCGGCGAGCGGGCCCGTGCAGGCCTCAACGTCCCCGCGACACGCACCTGGAGACACTGTTTGAACACATCCTGGATCGGAGGCATCGTGCTGCTCGCATGTGCACCTTTGGCATCGGCGGCGGTACCGGCGCAGCTGCAGCGCCTGGACAGCACGGTCGAGCGCGTCCGCAGCCAGTTCGACGTGCCCGGCATCGCCGTGGCGGTGGTCAAGGATGGCCAGGTCGTGTTCGAACGCGGCTACGGCGTGCGCGAACTGGGCAAGCCGGCACCGGTACAGGCCGATACGCTGTTTGCGATCGCGTCCAACACCAAGGCCTTCACCGCCACCTCGCTGAATCTGTTGGCCGAGCAGGGCAAGCTGAAGATGGACGACCGGGTGATCGACCATCTACCGGGCTTCCGCATGTCCGATCCCTACGTTACTGGCGAGATGCGCATCCGCGACCTGCTCTCGCACCGCAGCGGGCTGAGTCTGGGAGCGGGTGATCTGCTGTTCTGGCCGACCACCGGCTACAGCAACCAGGAGGTCGTGCAGCGCCTGGCCAAGGTGCCGCTCAAAGCCGGCTTCCGCGACCGCTACGCCTACGACAATATTCTCTACGCGGTGGCCCAGCAGGTGATCGAGCAGGTCTCCGGGCAGTCCTACGCCGCGTTCCTGCAGCAGCACATCTTCACCCCGGTGGGCATGGACGGCACCCGCTACAACGCGGACCACCTCAAGCCCGGCGACAACGCCGCGGTCGGCCACGCCAAGTACGACTTCAGCACGTTGCGTACCGTCGCCCCGCTGACCTGGTCCAACAACGCCGGCGCCGGCGGCATCTATTCCAGCGTGCACGACATGGCGCGCTGGATGAACGTGCAGCTGGCCCACGGTACGCTGGAGAACGGGCAGGCGCTGTTCAGCGCCAAGAGCCAGCAGGGCATGTGGCAGATGATCACCCCGCAGGTGGTGGCCGAGCCCAGCGTGCCGCAGCTGGCGGCGGCCAAGCCGAACTTCGCCGGTTATGGCGAAGGCTGGAGCCTGAGCGATTACCGTGGCCAGAAGCTGGTCTGGCACACCGGCGGCTGGCCGGGCATGGTCTCGCGGGTGACCCTGGTGCCCGAGCAGAAGCTGGGCATCGTGGTGCTGACCAACCAGGAAGTGGGCGCCGCGTTCAATGCGATCACCATGGACGTGCTCGATGCGTACCTGCAGACGCCACCCACCGACTGGGTCGAGGCGTATGCGGCGGCGGTGGCCAAGGCGCAGGACAAGGCCGATGAAAGCTGGGCAACGCATCAGGCGGCGCGCGATGCCAAAAGCAAACCGTCGCTGCCGTTGGCGCGTTACGCCGGCGGTTACCGCGATGCATGGTATGGCGATGTGTTCGTGGAACGCGACGGCGGCAAACTGCGCCTGCGGTTCGGCAAGACCGCCCAGCTGGTCGGCACGCTGGAACACTGGCAGCACGACACCTTCATCGTGCGCTGGGACGACCGCTCGCTCAACGCCGATGCGTTCGTCAACTTCAGCCTGGATCCGGATGGCAAGGTGCGCGACATGCGCATGCAGGCGATCTCGTCGTTGACCGATTTCAGCTTCGATTTCCAGGACTTGTTGTTCGTCCCGATCGTGGCCGACGCCAAGGGCTGAATACCGCCACCGGCCTGTGATGGAGGCGCGAGTAAAAACACAGGCCGTGGTGGGATAATCGCGGCCTGTCATGTTTTGGGTGCACTGCGATGTTCCGCTGGTTCGAGTCGCTGATTCCGGTGTTTCCGCCCCTCGACGGCCGCATGCCGCCGCGCGGGGTGGTGCCGTTCTACATCCACTATCTGCGCCCGGTGTGGCCGGTGCTGCTGGCCACGTTGATCGCCGGCCTGCTGCTGGCGCTGGTGGAAGTGGCGATGTTCGATTTCCTTGGCCGCATCGTGGACATGGTCGCCGAGCAGCCCGGCAGCGGCTTCTTCGCCCGCCATGCCAACACGCTGTTGTGGATGGCCGGCATCACCCTGATCGCGCGGCCGCTGCTGGTGTCGCTGCACAGCCTGCTGGTCAACCAGGCCATCGTGCCGGGGCTGAGCAACCGCTCGCGCTGGCTGATGCACAACTACGTGGTTCGGCAGAGCCTGAGTTTCTTCCAGAACGACTTCGCCGGCAGCATGGCCAACCGGGTCATGCAGACCGGTACGTCACTGCGTGAATCGGCGGTGCAGATGGTCGATTCGCTCTGGTACATCATCGTCTACACCGGCACCGCGCTGTACCTGTTCGCGCAGGCCGACTGGCGCCTGATGATTCCGCTGGGGCTGTGGATGGCCGCCTACGCGGTGATCATGGGGTACTTCGTACCGCGCGCGAAACAGCGGGCGTGGATCGCTTCGGAAGCACGTTCAAAGGCGATGGGCCGTATCGTCGATGGCTACACCAACATTCCCACGCTGAAGCTGTTCGCCCATGGCGGGCATGAGCAGGCCTACGTGGCTGAATCGATCCAGGACCTGGCGGTCAAGCATCGTGGCCAGACCCGGGTCACCACCGGGCTGGAAGTCACCATCGCCATCGTCAACGGCTTTCTGATCGTGGGCACCTGTGGGCTGGCACTGTGGCTGTGGAACGGCGGCCACATCAGCGTCGGCGCGATCACCCTGGCCACCGGTCTGGTGATTCGCATCCACAACATGTCCGGCTGGATCATGTGGACCATCAATGGCATCTTCGAGGACATCGGCACGGTGCAGGATGGCATCACCACGATCTCCCAGCCGCTGACCGTGCAGGACCGTGCTGATGCGGTGCCGCTGGAGGTCGCACGGGGCGGGGTGCATTTCGACGATATCCATTTCCACTACGGCAAGGCCGGTGGGGTGATGGCCGGGCTCAACCTGGACGTGAAGCCGGGCGAGAAGATCGGCCTGGTCGGTCCGTCGGGCGCGGGCAAGTCGACCCTGGTCAATGTGCTGCTGCGTCTGTACGACCTGGAAAGCGGGCATATCCGCATCGATGGCCAGGACATCGCCGCCGTGACCCAGGAGAGCCTGCGTCGGCAGATCGGGGTGGTTACCCAGGACACGTCGCTGCTGCACCGCTCGATCCGCGACAACCTGCTGTATGGCCGGCCGGATGCGACCGAGGCGCAGTTGCGCAGCGCGGTGGCCAAGGCGCGCGCGGAGGCGTTCATCGAGACGCTGCGCGACGGCGAAGGGCGTACCGGCTACGACGCGCATGTGGGCGAGCGCGGGGTCAAGCTGTCCGGTGGCCAGCGCCAGCGTATCGCCATCGCCCGGGTGCTGCTGAAGGACGCGCCGATCCTGGTGCTGGACGAGGCGACCTCGGCGCTGGATTCGGAAGTGGAAGCGGCCATCCAGGACAACCTGGACGAATTGATGGCCGGCAAGACGGTGATCGCGATCGCGCACCGCTTGTCGACCATCGCGCGCATGGACCGGTTGGTGGTGATGGACCAGGGCCGGATCGTGGAGACGCCAGGAGCGAGGCTTCCCTGACTTTCGGCGGTGGGTCGGGCGCTGGGCGCCCATGCCCTTGGAGGCGAAATAAAGGGGGAGGTGTCGGCAACAGGCCGACGCCGGAGGACATTCGCCGGAAAGGGCATGGGCGCCCAGCGCCYGRCCCACCGCCGAAAGTCAGGGAAGCCTCGCTCCTGGCTTGTAACGCGAGCCGAGCCCCGTAGCGGCCGGGGGGACATTTGCACCAGGGGCCTACCGGCTGCTACGGGGCCCTAACGCGCGCGACAGCCCCGATCAAAGACAGGACCAGATCCAAACGGCGCCTGCGCACCCGGCCACCCGCGTCGCGTCCTACTCATTTGGCGGCGGGTCTTGCAACAAAACACCCCCAATCAGATGAGAGAAGGACCAAAAAAAACGGCCCGGGTCACCCCGGGCCGTTTGCCTGTCTGACGAGGAACGAGGCAGTGCTTACTCGATCGGCTGGTCCAGCATCAGCTGGCGCGCGAAACGTACCGGCGGTGCGCCGTAGGACAGCATCTGGTCGTGGTAGGCCTTCAGGTTGAACTTCGCGCCCAGCTTGTCCTGCATCGCCTTGCGCGTATCGAAGTGCTCCTGCGCACCCACGAAGTAGGTCGGCAACTGCGCCGACGTCAACTGCGCACGCACCCACTTGCCCGACGCCTCGCTTTCCTGCTGGAACGCATCGTGCGTCATCAGATGCATCGCCTGCTCGCGCGACCAGTTGTCCACGTGCACGCCCTGGTCCAGGATCGCGTTGGAAATGGTGCGCAGGTAGAACTTCAACTGCACCAGATGGAACAGCGGATCGTTGTCCAGGTAACCCTGCTCCTGCATCATCCGCTCGGTGTAGACCGCCCAGCCCTCGGCGAACAGCCCCGAACGCAGCACCGCGCGCAGCGTCGAGGGGAACTTGCCCGAATGCCAGCCCTCCAGATAATGCCCCGGCGTGCCCTCGTGGATGCTCAGCAGGTGGATCATCCGGCTGTTGTATTCGCGCAGGAACGAATCGACCTGCTTGTCGCTCCAATCATCCGGAATCGGCGACACCGCGTAGAACGTCTTCAGGTTCTTGTCCAGCGGACCGGGCGAATCGCAATAGGCCACCGCCACGCCACGCTGGAACTCGGGCATCAGGATGATGTCCACCGGCGAATCGGGCAGCGTCATCAGGTCATGCTTGCGTACGAATTCGGTCGACTGCGCCAGCGCCGCCTTCGCATCGTCCACCACCTTGTCGCGCGCCGGCTTGTCGGCGTAGGCCAGCTCCAGCGCCGCCTCGATCGCCGCCTGCTGCTGGTCGTCGCTCGGGTTGGCCGGCAGTGCCGGCGCGCCCGGCTTGTCCTTCAGCACCATCTGCGCGATGCCGTACATGTCCTGGCGCACGCGCTTGAGTTCGGCACGCGCGCGTTCGCCGATCTCCGCACGCGACAGCGACGAGCTCAGCGCGAACTTCAGCTTCTGGTCGTACAGCTCCGCGCCGATGCGGAAGTCGCCCTTGGCGTTGGGCACCAGGGTCTTGTCCAGCCAAGTCTGCTGTTCTTCGACGGCCTTCTTCAGGCCATCGATGGCGGCCTGCAGACGCTTGCCGTCTTCGGCCGGCAGCTCGCCGATGTGCGGGGTGATGAACGTATCGACGATGCTGAGGATGCCGCGGTTCTGCTTGGCCACCGTCTCGGCATGAATCTTCGGCACGCGGGCCGGGTCCAGGTTTTCGCGGGCCTGGGCGAAGATCTGCGGCAGCTTCTCCATGCGCGCGGTGGCCGACTTCAGGCGGTCGGGCAGCGGGGCGAACTCACGCGCCATCAGCCCGTACAGCGCGCTGCCGGCCATGCCGTTGTAGATCTGCGGGTCCCACTTGGACGACTGCAGCACCTCGGCGCTCCAGATTTCCGACTGCAGCTGGTTGCGCAGGATCGCCGCATCCACCTGGTTCTCGCGCGAGAGCTTGCTCACATCGATCCGGTCCAGGTCGCCCACCAGGCCTTTGTAGGCGGTCAGCACCTTCTGCTGGCCGGCCGCGCTGAGGTCGTCGATCTCGCTGTCGTAGCGGTGGTCGCCGATCTGGGTGGCGCTGATCGGGGACAGCTGCATCCAGGTGTCCAGGGCGCGCTTGGACAGGTCGGCGAACGCGGCATCGACCGCGGCGTCGCCGGCGGTGGCCGGGGCCTGCGTGCCGGTGGCGGCGGGCGGGGCGTCGGCCTGCTGGCAGCCGCCGAGGGCGGCGATCAGGGCGAGGGCGAGAAGATGCTGGCGCATCGGCGATCCTGTGCTGTGGTCAATCCCCGAGCATAGGCCCAGCGGCGCGGCCGTGCCCGTGCCATTGGATTACCATGGCCCTTTCATCGGGAGGGTGCGCCATGCAGTACGAAGGGAGCTGTCATTGCGGGCAGATCGCATTCGTGGTGGATGCCGACGCCCCTATCACCGAGGTGCTGGACTGCAACTGTTCGCTGTGCCGCCGCCGTGGCGGCCTGCTGTGGTTCGGTCCGCGCGAGGCCCTGCGGCTGGGCACCGATGCGGCCGACGTGGCGACCTACCAGTTCAACCAGCACCACCTGGAACACCACCATTGCCGCACCTGCGGGATCGCCCCGTTCAGCGAGGGCGTGGACCCGCGCAGCGGACAGAAGATGGTCGCGGTGAATGTACGTTGCCTGCCCGGGGTGGACCTGGACGGGCTCAAGATCAATCGATACGACGGAGCGGGTAAACAGTGAAAAGGACGACGTGGCGCCTGACGGGCGCCCTGGCAGGGACGCTGGTGCTGGCCCTGGCCGGCTGCAGCCAGAATCACGCTGCCGCCGATGCCGGGGCCGGTGCGGCGGGCGCGGTGGCCTCGCCGGAAGGGGCCGCGCTGGCGTACGAGCACGACATCGACATCCAGCTGGAGGCGGCGCAGATCGGTCCGCGCGTGAAGCAGATCGCCGATGCCTGCCAGTCCGCGCGCTTTGGCGACTGCGCTGTGTTGCAGGTCGGTCAGCAGGGCGGCGAGTACCCGACCGGTTCGATCCGGGTGCGGATCGCGCCCAAGGGCGTCGAGCCGATCATCGGGCTGGCCGGGCAGGGCGGGGAAGTGTCCTCGCGCAACACCCATGCCGAAGACCTGGCCCAGCAGGTGGCCGACACCGCGCTGACCAAGGCACGGCTGGAGAAGGAACACGAACGCCTGCTGGCCTATGAGGACGGCAAGGACGTCAAGATGGCCGACCTGCTGGTGATCACCCAGCGCCTGTCGGAGATCGAGGCGGGCGTCGAGCAGGCCAACAAGGATGCCGCGCAGCAGCGTCGGCGGATCGATACGCAGCTGGTGACGGTGCAGTTCCACACCCCGGCCGGGCAGCGCAGCCGCAGTGAAATCGGCGAGGCCGTGCGCGAGTCTGGCGCGATCCTCACTTCCAGCGTGGCCTTCCTGATCCGCGCGGTGTCCGCGCTGCTGCCGGTAGCCCTTGTGCTCTGGCTGTTCGGCTGGATCGGGTTGAAGCTGTGGCGCCGCCGCAAGCGCCGCAACGCCAACAACGCCTGATCGACCGCGCGGTGCCGGGTTGCCCGGCACCGCGGCGGATCAGCCTTCGTCGTGCTCGTATTCGACGAACACATCCAGTTCGAGCGCCAGTTCCTGCACGGCGTCGCGCACGCGCTGGGCGCCGAGGGCATTGCCCACTTCCACTTCCAGTTCGTGGATGCCCGGGCCGATGTCGTCGGACAGGCCGGCCGAGCTGGAGTCGTCGTCGTCCATGTGCGGCATCAGGTCGTCGGTTTCCTCGACATGCTCGATACCTTCAATGCTCTGCAGCAGGTCGGTGATGGCACGCGTATCGTCTTCGCTGCCGGTGATTCGGAGTCGCAACAGGGCCATGGAATGCGCCTTGGGGGAAAGGAGCTCCAGCCTAGCCAGCGCGTGGAAAAGACGGGGTGAGGATGGCGTGCGCTAGCGTGGCGGGGACGGCGCGGGCCGGCCCAGCAGTTCGTCCGGCAACGCCGGTATCGGCGTGCGTTCGTCCAGCGCCTCGCGCTTGAGCCAGTCCATGAACGCCAGCGCGGTCGGGCTGAGCGGTCGGTGTTCGGCATGCACCACGTAGTAGGCATAGCGCGCCTTGAGCGCCGGCCCGGGCAGGCGCACCAGTTCGTAGCGCTGCAGGTAGGGCTGGGCGATGTGCTTGCGCGCCAGCACCGCCCCGATGCCGTACACCGCCGCGCGCATTGCATCGGTACTGTCGCTGAAGGAGTGCACCGAGGGCAGTTCCAGCCCGCGCACCCCGGCGGCACGGAACCAGTCGCGCCAGCCCTGCGGTGACATGTCGCTGATCAACGGCAGCGCGGCGATCTGCACCGGCTCGCGCAGCGCGGCCACGCCGGCCAGCGCAGGCGAGGCCACCGGCTGCAGTTCGTCGTCCATCAGATGATGCGCGCGCAGTCCCGGCCATTGCCCCAGCCCGTAGCGGATGCCCAGTTCCGGCCCGTTCTCGTCGAAGCGCACCAGCTCGGTGCTGGTCTGCAGTTCGATCCGTACCTGCGGATGCTGGGCGGTGAAGCGCGCCAGCCGCGGTACCAGCCAGCAGTAGGACAGCGAGCGGATGGTGGTGACCCGCAACGGCACGATGTCTGCCTGCGGGTGCAGGTTGCCGGCGACCGCGTTCAGATCGCTCAGCGCTCCGGCGGCCGCATCGGCCAGCTGGCGTCCTTCTGCGGTCAAGCGCACCCCGCGCGCGTGGCGCTGGAACAGCACCGTGCCGAGCACGTCTTCAAGCTTGCGCACATGGTGGCTCACCGCACTGGCGGTGAGGTGCAGTTCTTCGGCGGCATGGGCGAAATTCTGGTGGCGCGCGGCAACCGCGAACACCCCCAGCGCAGGCAGCAGGGCGGGGCGCAGGATCATGGTCGAGACCCAAACTAGATTTGTGGCTTGCCCGGATACTACGCGCTTGTGGGCCTCTGCCGGTAGGCGGATGCTGTGTCCCTGTCCCCCGGAGCCACCCCCATGTTGCCGTCCGCGCACGCCGCCCAGCCACGCATCTGCCTGTTCACTGGAGGCTTGYGATGAGCGGCGCCCCGATGGCCAGCGCCGCGGTCGAGCGCGACTGGCGCACCCCGCTGGAGTTGACCGTGCTCGGCGCGATCTGGGGCTGCTCGTTCCTGTTCATGCGTGTGGCGGTCCCCAGCTTCGGCCCGTACGCGTTGGTCGAAGTGCGCCTGCTGCTGGGCGCGGTTGTGCTGCTGCCGTTCCTGTGGCAGGCCCGCGCCCAATTCCCGGCCCGGCGCTGGCTGTGGCTGGCGCCGATCGGGGTGATCAACTCGGCGATCCCGTTCGTGCTGTTCGCCTGGGCCGCACAACGTGCCCCGGCGGCTATCGGCGCGATCTGCAACGCGATGACCGTGCTGTTCGCGGCGCTGATCGCATTCCTGTTCTTTGGCGAGAAGATCGGCATGCGCCGCGCCATTGCGCTGCTGGTCGGCTTCGCCGGCGTCGTGGTGCTGGCCACGGCCAAAGTTTCCGGCCTGAGCATCGGGGCGGCGGTGATCGCCGGCGCGCTGGCTGCCTTGCTGTACGGCCTGGGCGTGAACCTGGTCAAGCGCCACATGACCGGGCTGCCGCCGGCCGCCTCCGCGGGCGCCACCCTGGGCTGCGCGGCCATCGCCCTGCTGCCGATGGCCCTCACCCACTGGCCGACGGCCCCGATCCCGGCCCTGTCCTGGACCTGCGCGATTGCCCTGGGCGTGGTCTGCACCGGCCTGGCCTTCCTGATGTTCTACCGCCTCATCGCCCGCATCGGCCCGGCGCGTGCCTCCACCGTCACCTACCTCGTTCCGATGTTCGGCGCGTTGTTCGCCTGGTTGTTCCTGGGCGAACCGGTGACCGGGGCGATGGTCGTGGCCGGCGCCTTGATCCTCGGCAGCGTCGCGGCGTCGCAGAAGCGCTAAGCCCGGTTGGTCCGCGTGCAGCCACCCATGGGGTGGCTCTACGCCACAGCGCGCGGCCAAACCTCGCTTTACCGCACCGGCACCGCAATATTGCAAAGATCGATATGCCCTGCCGGCCGCTTGTAGAAATCATCCACCCGGTTGCGCCGCGCCTCCACCACATCGGCGAACGTCTTCGACTCGGTCCGCAGCACCTGCAGCTTCGGCCGCTGCGCCGCCGGCACATCGGTTGCCCGCTGGATCGAGGCGATCGGCGTGCGCTGCGCCGCATCGGCATAGAAGCCCATCGGCGCCGGCCCGCGCGGCAACGCGCTCAACAGTTCCATTCCCTGCAGCACCCGACCGACCACCGTGATGTTGCGATCCAGCTGCCGTGGCGACTGCCCCGTCACCACATACAGCTCCGCGCCAATGCTGCTGTCTTCCTCGTTGCTGCGGCCCGCGCCCAGCGTGCCGTAACAGTGCGCCAGCCAGGTCTTGCCATCCTTGCGGTCCTGGCCCACCGCGAAACCGTCCACAAACCCGGTCTGGTCGGCCCAGCCATCGCGATCGGGCAGCACGCTGACCTCCAGCCCGGCGCTGTCGCGCTGGAACTCGGCCGGTAGTTTGCGCTTGGCCGTGCCCAATGGCTTGGCCTTGGCCGCATCGTCGGCATCGATATCGCCGAACTGCACCACGAAATTGTCCTGCACGCGGTACACGGTTTCGCCGTCCCAGAAGTGCTCGTGCGCCAGCGTCTGGATATTGGCCACATGCTGCGGCGCGAACGCCGGGGCCAGTTCGATGATGACCTGGCCCTTGTCCAGATTCATGTACAGCAGGTTGGTCGGATCCGGCGTGCGCCAGTCGCTGGCCGGCGAGGCGTCCAGGATCTGCTGCGGGCTGCGGTAAGGCGTGGCTGCGCTGGCGGCCAAGGGCAGCGCGCAGGCCAGGGCGAGGGCGAGCAGGGCAGGACGACGTGGCGACATGGCAAACCCGTTCAGGAAGTGTCCCCGGATTGTGCGCGAAGCCCCGACGGATCCGCCAGCGGTCGGGGCTGCCAACCGGCACGGTGACTAACGACACATTCGCTATAGCTGACTTCACACTAGTGTTGACTCCACGCTAGCTGGAGAAGCCCATGAGCGACCACGAGGCCCACCTCAAGAAGTTCCAGAAAGAGCTCAGCGCCGGCACCGTCTCGCTGGCCCTGCTGGCGGTGCTGGCCAAGGCCGGCGAGCCGCTGTACGGCTACCTGATAGCCAAGGAGCTGGAGCGGGTCGGGGAGGGCGTGCTGAGCGGCAAGCAGAGCGCGCTGTACCCGGTGCTGCGCAACCTGGAAGGGGCCGGGTTGCTGGAAAGCCATGTCGAACCGTCGATGGCCGGACCGCCGCGACGCTACTACCGCATCAACGAACGCGGTCGCCAGGTACTGGAGCTATGGACCCAGGCCTGGCGCGCCACCCGAGATTCCGTCGATTCCGTGTTGGAGGGGGTACTGCAATGAACGACCAGACCACGACGGGCAGCCAGCTGCCCGCCACCATTCCGCAGTACCTGGCGCAGTTGCGCGCGGCCCTGCACGATGCCGACCCGGCGATGGTGCAGGACGCCCTCTACGACGCCGAGGAATACCTGCGCTCGGAGCTGGCCGCGCAGCCCGGCCGCAGCGAGGCCGAGGTGATCGCCGATGTCGCCGGCAGCTACGGCGCGCCGGAAGAGGTCGCCGAGATCTACCGCGAAACCGAAATCACCGTTACCCGTGCGCTGCGCACGCCCAGCGCCGGTGCGGCGCCGTTGCGCCGGGCGACGGTGGGCGGTGCGGGGGGGGCCAGCGTTGGTAGCGGCGTAGCGCCGACGGCACCGGCGCCGGTCAAGCCGCGCGGCGTGCTGGCGCGCTTCTTCGGTGTCGCCCTGGAGGCACGCACCTACGGCGCGCTGTTCTACATGCTGCTGTCGCTGGCCACCGGCACGTTCTTCTTCACTTGGGTGGTGACCGGCCTGTCGTTGTCGCTGGGGCTGATGGTGCTGATCATCGGTATCCCGATCGCGGTGCTGTTCTTCGGTTCGGTGCGCGGCCTGTCGCTGCTGGAAGGGCGTCTGGTGGAAGCCCTGCTCGGCGAGCGCATGCCGCGCCGGCCGACCTATTCCGACCGCAGCCGCACCTGGCTGCAGCGGATCGGCGACATGTTCACCGACGGCCGCACCTGGCTGACGCTGTTGTACTTCATGCTGATGCTGCCGCTGGGCATCGTCTACTTCACCCTTGCCACCACGCTGTTGTCGGTGTCGCTGGCCTTCATCTGGGCGCCGGTGGCAGCGTTGATCTCCCCGGATTACGTGGGGATCCATATCGACGGCAACCAGATGCTGCCGCTCTGGGTGACCCCGCTGCTGGCGGTGGTCGGCGTGCTGCTGCTGTTTGCCACCCTGCACCTGGCGCGTGGCATCGGGCACCTGCACGGGATGATGGCCAAGCACCTGCTGGTGCGGCTGTAAGGCGTCCTTGACGCGACGCAGATCCAGGGTAGTGCCGGCCGCTGGCCGGCTCCGCGCGACGCAGATCCAAGGTAGTGCCGGCCGCTGGCCGGCTCCTCGCGATGCAGGATGAAAGAGCAGCCGGCCAGCGGCCGGCACTACCCGGATGGCAGGAGCAGCCGGCCAGCGGCCGGCACTACCGTAATTGCGTTGGCTTCAGCCTGCTTTACGTCGCAGCGGGGTCACGTTGCTGGCGATCTTGGCCGCTTTCTTCGGCTTGGCATTGGCCGGCTGCGCATGCGCAGCGAAGAAGTCCCGCACCTTCGGGTACACGGTTTCGCGCCAGCGACGCCCGCTGAAGATGCCGTAATGGCCGGCGCCCTCGACGATGAAATGCTCGCGATGCTCGGCCGGAATACCGCTGCACAAGGCCTGCGCCGCTTCGGTCTGGCCCAGCCCGGCGATATCGTCCAGCTCGCCTTCGATGCTCAGCAGCGCGGTACCGGTGATCGCCGAAGGATCCACGCGCTCGCCGTTGACGAACCACTCTCCGCGCGGCAGCAGGAACTGCTGGAACACCACTTCAATCGTGTCCAGGTAGTACTTGGCCGGCATGTCCAGCACGGCGTTGTACTCATCGTAGAAACGACGGTGCGCATCGGCATCTTCCATGTCGCCCTTGACCAGGTCGGCATAGAAATCCCAGTGCGAACTGAAGTGCCGGCTCGGGTTCATCGACAGGAATCCCGCGTGCTGCAGGAAGCCCGGATACACCCTGCGACCGGCGCCGGGGTAGGTGCCCGGCACGGTGTGGATGACGTTGTTCTCGAACCACGACAACGGGTTCTGCGTGGCCAGGTTGTTGACCGCCGTCGGGCTGCAGCGCGCATCGATCGGGCCGCCCATCATCACCAGCGTGCGCGGGGTTGGCTCGCCACGACTGGCCATCAGCGACACTGCCGCCAGCACCGGTACGGTGGGCTGGCACACGCTCACCACGTGCAGTTTTTCTGCGCCGAGATGGCGGATGAATTCCTGCACGTAGGCGATGTAATCGTCCAGGCCGAACTCGCCCTCGCTGCCCGGCACCATGCGCGCATCGACCCAGTCGGTGACATACACGCGGTGGTCGCGCAGCAGCGTGCGCACGGTGTCGCGCAGCAGCGTGGCGTGGTGGCCCGACAACGGCGCCACCACCAGCACGAAGGGCTGGTTGAGCATGGTGTGCAGCTGTTCGGCTTCGTTGCTGTGGCGCTTGAAGCGCAGCAGCTTGCAGAACGGCTTGCTCACTTCCTCGTGCACCACGATCGGCACGCGCTCGCCATCGACCTCGATTTCGTTGATGCCCCATTCGGGCTTCTCGTAATCCTTGCCGATGCGATGGAACAGCTCATTCACCGCGGACAGGCGATCAGCGCCAGGCATCTGCGACCACCAGTGTCCCTGGTTGGCGAAGAACTTGGCGTTGGCCTGGGCCTGGTGCACCCACGGGGCGAGCATGTTGCGGGTCAACTCATGCAGCTGATAGAGCATGGCGTCCGAATATGTATGGTCTTATGTTGCCGCGCAGCATAACGCACAGGCGGGATCGGCGCCTTAATACGGGGTCTGTCTCATTAGTCGTGGAGATTCAGCGGTCTGCGCGTTCCAGGGCCGCCGCATGGCCGGCAAGGGCGGGCGACAGCCAGCAGTGCGAGCCCAGCGCGGTGAAGCCGGTCTTCGTGAGATGGCTCCGGTACCAGCGCGACGGGCGGGGCTGGAAGCCCTCGTGGTCGCCGTCGAAGTCATCTTCGGCGCTGAATGCTTCCAGGAACGCCACGCCGCCGGTGAGCTCGGCGAAGCCGTCCAGGGCAGGGCGCAGCTCGCGGCTGGGCACGTAGTGCATCACATCCGAGCAGACCAGCAGATCCACCGGGGCGCACGGCCGCAGCCAGGCAAAATCGCCGACCTTGGCCAGGTGCAGGTTGCGGCTGCGACCGAAGCGCTGCACCGCGTACTCGCTGCTGTCGAAGCCCAGGTACTGCACGCGCGGCCGCAGCTTGAGCAGCGGCGCGCGCCATGCGCCTTCGCCACAGCCGATATCGAGCACGCTGCGGATCGGGCGTTCCAGGTAGTACTCGGCGCTGGCTACCGCGAGAGCGACCTTGCGTGCCAGGCGCGCGGCGCCGCCGGTCTGGTCGGCCTGGTACCAGCGCTGGAAATAAGCGGCGTCGTAGGTCTTGTCCATGGGCTTGGGGGCAGTCGTGAAAACGGCGCCTATCGTACGGCCTGGCGCTGCGGGATGCGTGGCGCGGGTGCGGCGATGGGTCGCGGCAGACACCCATGCGGCGGCTCTACTGGGGCATGCGAGAATGGCGGCCACCTTACGCCAGCCGCCGGAGCAAGCGCATGCAGTCCTACTACTGGGTAAAAACCTTCCATCTGCTGTTCGTGGTGGCGTGGATGGCGGCGGTGTTCTACCTGCCGCGGATCCTGGTCAACCTCAGCGAGACCGCCGGCCAGCTGCCGGTGACCGAGCGCCTGCAGCTGATGGGCCTGCGCCTGTACAAGTTCGGCCACATGATGTTCGGCCTGGCGCTGATCCTGGGGCTGCTGCTGTGGTTGGGCTACAAGGTGATTCCCGATTTCCCGACGATGGTCGCACCCGGTGCGGCCGGCTGGCTGCACGCCAAGCTCGGACTGGTGGTGCTGCTGCTGGTGTATTACACCTGGACCGGGCGCCTGTTGAAGGGCAGCCTGCGCGGCAGGCGGTTGCCGTCCTCGCGCGCGCTGCGCTGGTTCAACGAGCTGCCGCTGGTGCTGTTCATCGGCGTGGTGTGGCTGGTGCTGGCCAAGCCGTTCTGAGGGGGCGGCCGGGGCGGTAGCGGCCGCGCTCRTGTAGGG